>JASHVW010000394.1 GCA_030044395.1 Verrucomicrobiia bacterium | reverse complement strand
CAACTGAAGTTGTGGCATGGCCGTGACCATCCAACAATTGACGGACTGCCAAATCGAGGCCGCGAAGGCCGTCGTTTTTGAAGGCTGTATGGAGTTCTTCGGCGAGGGGCCGGTCGCGTTTGCGGATATGGACAACATTTCATCGCAATACGGGGGACCTTCCGGCATTTTCCTGGTGCTTATGGATGAGAACCGGGTCGTGGGAACCGGCGCAATACGCCGGCTTTACGGGCAAACCTGCGAGTTAAAGAGGATGTGGTTTTTGCCGGCTTACCGGGGAAGAGGTGACGGAACCCGGATCGCCGGGTTGCTTTTCGAGTTCGCGCGTTCCGCCGGCTACAAGCGTGTAAGACTTGATACCGTACCTGAACTTGAAGCTGCAAACCGGCTCTATCATCGTTTGGGGTTCCATCCGATTGAGCGGTATAACGATGGCCCAGGCACCATTTTTATGGAGATGCAACTGTGAGCATGGGCAACAATGCGGGAGATAGTTACTGGCTGGCGCGATTTGCCATGTTGCGTCTGCTCGGTTTTGTCTATGCCGTGGCTTTCCTCGCCGCTGCGAAACAAATCCTCCCGCTCATCGGCTCGCATGGCTTGTTGCCGCTGGACTTGTTTCTGAGCCAGGTTCAAACGGCATTGGGGTCGCCGGCCGCGGGTTTTTTCCGGCTGCCTTCATTGTTTTGGTTTGCGCACTCGGATGCGTCTTTGCATACGGCGGCGTGGATTGGCTTTGGCCTTTCGTGTGTCGTCGTGGCCGGTTACGCCAACGCCATCCTCATGACCGTCCTATGGGTGCTTTACATGTCGTTCGTCCACGTCGGACAGGACTGGTATGGCTACGGATGGGAAATTCAACTGCTCGAAACCGGATTTCTCGCAATTTTCCTTTGCCCGCTGCTCGATGGCCGGCCGTTCCCGAAACGCGAACCGCCGGTGGTGATGTTCTGGCTTTTCCGATGGCTCATTTTTCGCATCATGGTCGGCGCGGCGCTCATCAAGCTCCGTGGCGATTCGTGCTGGCGCGATCTGACGGCGCTTTACTATCACTTCGAGACGCAGCCGATTCCCGGCCCGTTGAGCCGGTGGTTCACCTTTCTGCCGCATTGGAGTTTGAAGTCGGGCGTCATTTTCAACTTTCTCGCCGAATTGATCGCGCCGTGGTTTGCCTTTTATCCGCGCCTGGGCCGTCACATTGCCGGCGTCGTCATGGTCACCTTTCAAATCACACTCATTTTGAGCGGAAATCTCTCGTTCCTGAATTGGCTGACCCTTGTTCCGGCACTGGCATGTTTTGATGATTCCTTTTGGTCAAAACTTTTGCCGCGAGCACTGGTTCAACGCGCCACTGCGGCCGCCGCGTCGGCCAGCCCCTCCTTGCCCATGCGCCGTGCCGCGTGGATAGTGGCGGCCATTGTGGCTTTGTTGAGCTTCCAACCCGTCGCCAACATGATTTCGCCGAACCAGATTATGAACACTTCGTTCGATCCGCTCGATGTTGTGAACACGTACGGCGCATTTGGCACGGTGGGCCGCGAGCGCTTGAACGTCGTGTTTGAAGGCACAGACGCCGCCGCGCCTGACGACCACGCCGCATGGAAGGCCTATCCTTACCTCGCTCTACCCGTGGCGCTGAATCGAAGGCCGCCACAAATCGCGCCATACCAGCCGCGGTTGGATTGGCAGATGTGGTTCGCTTCCATGAGCACGCCAGACCAATATCCCTGGACGCTTCACCTGATTTGGAAGCTGCTTCACAACGACTCGGGGGCGCTGAGTTTGTTCGGCGGCAATCCGTTTCCAGGAAAACCGCCGCGTTACATCCGCGCCGTGCTGTATCGCTATCAATTCGCGGCGCCCGGGAATCGCGACGGCAACTGGTGGAAACGGGAGAAATTGGGACTTTGGTTGCCGCCACTATCCGCAGATGACCCGCGCCTGGTCCAATTTCTTCAGCAAGCGGGCTGGCTCGATGAAACCAATTCCGCCAGTTCGTGAACGATTGACAAAAATTTCTAGCCAAATTTCCATTGGCGTTCCAAATTCAAGCGTTGAAAATCATGACACGCGGTCCGGAGCCAGTCATCACGCCGACGCCAACGATTGGCGACGAAACCCGTTCCCATGACGACTTGGCGCCCACTTACTACGTCATCTGCTGGAACGATCCTGTGAATTTGATGGTCTATGTGACTCACGTCTTCATGAAAATTTTTGGATGGGACCGGCAAACGGCCCAAAAACACATGCTTGAAGTCCATGAAAAGGGAAAAAGCGTGCTGGTTCGGGAAGGCGCGGAAAAGGCCGAATTCTATGTCCACCAATTGCAGGGTTACCACTTGCAAGCTACGATGGAGCCGGTGAGATGAAACTGCTCAGGCAATTTCGAGATGGCTGGGAATACGAATTAAGCCGGCATGAGGCAACGTGTCTGCGCACAATGATCGGGGAATTTCCATTGACGCCGATCGCCGCGGCCAGGATCACCAGGACCGAGTCCGGTCGCGACGCCGATGAGAGGGACCGGCTGCTCAATGAATCGCTGGCGGGCCACCGACAGGACCTCAAAAACCAGGCCATGCGATTTTTGGCATCCGGCAGGCCCCAGGCCGACAAGGCCGGCTGGAGGTTGCGCCTGGACCCGGAAGAGCGTGAAATCTTATTGCAACTCCTCAACGACATTCGCGTTGGAAGCTGGCGCGCGCTCGGCGAGCCTGCGGACCTCGAATCCAAAGTTTCCCCTGCTTCCGAAAAAGAAATGAAATACCGCACTTTCATGGAACTGGCTGGTTATTTCGAGTTCAAACTTCTGAATCTGCACGACGGCGGCGAACATTAATAAGGTGGCTTTCGCCTGGTGCAAGAAGGCATCATGGCAACAGATAGCCGGAGGCTGACACCGGCTAAAACCACGGTGGGAGACATGCCAACTGCGAAACTTGCAAAATGCACTCAGATGGGTTCTTATTAGGAGGAAATGTGGCGGTGGAATTGCCTGCTTTTGGTTGTGGCAACGGCATTGGCTCAACGAGTTAATGCCGCAACCGAATCCGCCGAGGTGAACCTGGGTTATGTGGCGAAGCGAGCACTCGAACGCGCCCAGGAGCCATTTCGCTCTCCGCGCGAGAATTTGCCGAAAGTCCTCGCAAATCTTAATTACGACCAATACCGCGAAATTCGTTTTCGTCGCGACAAGGCGCTATGGACGTCAGACGACCTTCCCTTCCGTATTGAATTTTTCCACCCAGGTTACATTTATCAGGAACCGGTCCATGTTTACGAATTCACAGCAACGCATGTCCAGCCGATTCGTTTCGTGCAGGACTTTTTTGATTACGGCAATTTGACCATCCAGAATCAAATTCCCGCCAGTACGGGGTACGCCGGTTTTCGCATCCTCTATTGCCTGAACCAAACCAATCAATTGGATGAACTGGGGGCCTTCCTGGGCGCGAGTTATTTCCGGCTGCTGGGCAAGGGCCAGACTTATGGACAGTCCGGCCGCGGGCTGGCATTGAACTGCGGCGAAACGGATCGGCCCGAGGAATTCCCCATTTTTACCGATTGGTGGCTCGGCAAACCGCAGAAAGGCGACAGGCAGTTGACCCTTTATGCCCTGTTGGACAGCGTGAGTTGCACCGGGGCATATGAATTTCATATCCGCCCCGGGGAAACGACCGTGGCCGACGTGGACGCCATTATTTACATGCGCGATCCCAAAACGATTCGCGCCGGCGATACGAACACCCATCCTGTCAATCTCCTCGGCATGGCCCCGCTGACCAGCATGTTTTGGTTCGGCAAAGTTTCCGAACGGAAATTCGATGATTATCGTTCGGGCGTCCATGACTCCGATGGATTGCTCATAAAAATGAATAACGGCGAAACACTGTGGCGTCCGCTCGACAACCCGGCGGTGATGCGTCACCAGGTCTTTACCGCGCCGGACATCCGCGGGTTCGGTCTGCTTCAACGCGACCGCAATTTTTCGGGATACCAGGACCTCTTCACTCCGTTTCAGACCGAACCCAGTGTGTGGGTCGAGCCGCATGGCGACTGGCCGCACGACGGCGACTTGCACCTCGTCGAGCTTAGCGCCAATTGGGAGGGTCTGGATAACATTGTCGCCTTTTGGTCGCCGCGGATCCTGCCCAAGCCGCTCACGCCGTTTAAATTCGGCTACACCCTTTATTGGACAACCGGGATGCGATTATCCGACGAAAAAGTAATCGCCACACGCATCGGTCTCGATCCTAGCTGCGATAATTGCCGGCAAATCGTGATTGATTTCCAAGGGCCAAAGCTCGATGCAATCGCCACCAATTCGCCGCCGACAGCCATTGCCAATTGCACCACCAACGCGGCCATTTTGTTCAACCAAGTTGTCTGGAATTCTTATGCGAACGCCTGGCGTGTCGTTTTGAAAATGCAGCCGAAATCCAATGATCCGGTGGATCTGCGCTGTACCCTGCAACAAGGCACCAACGTCGTGAGTGAAACGTGGACGTATCAATGGAGTCCGCCATGAACCCCGCCCTTTTGCCCGATGCCAGCGGCGAACTGGCCGGACGCCGGCTGGAGGAATGGAACGCCGCCTACATAAAAGTGGAAAATTATTTTCATGCTCTGCGCATCCGGAACAAGCCGCTGCTGGGGCAATTGGTCCTGCGCGTGCTTGAGCGCGCCCAGCGCCGCGCGCCGGACGAACCGACTCGTTCCGCCACCCAACTCGCTGCCGAAGAGATGGACCGGCTGGTCAACGAGTGGTTTTCCGAAGTCCTGCAAACGCCGCCCACCAGGGCCGACCAAACGCTCTCCACCCGCGGACGACTCGCACTTCTGCTGGCCGATATGCCGGGAAAGTGGCAGGAACAGTTCCTGCGCCCAGGCCCGTGGCCGGAGGAATTCGTCACCGCCATGCGCGAGAATTTTCAGCTCGCCGGACCTGATTTCCAAATATCAAAAATGGCGCCGCGCCCCTTCGACCTCGGTCCCATTGCCACCCTCACCAATCTTGGCAAAATCCCTTATTTCCGGATGATTTTCATCTGGACGGCCTTTGCCCTGTTGCTGGTCGTCATTTTCCTGCTCACCCATCAATGAATTATTCTTTGACGGACCCGATGGTTGCCCTAAATTGCCGCCATGCCAGAAATTGCCAAATTTGTGAACAGCGGATCTTGCGGCATCACGCCTGCCATTGCGGAAAAAGTCTTGCGCCAGTTGCCTCAATGGAAACTCGAGTTCACACAAATCCGCGCCCCCGAATTTCCGCATTTGGTGGACCAGCTCGAATTTCTGGCCGATGCGGTGGAGGACTCTGTGGAGGGCGCGTACCGGGAATTGCCTTACATGGCCGTGGCCCAGGCGGTGTTCGCCCTCCTTTACGCCCACAAAAAAATGAGCATCCTGCCCGAAAGCATATTGGACATGGGCCGGGCTGACGATTCGAGCGTGGTGCGCGCCGTGCTGATTCAAAATGAAAAAGCCTTCGCGGTTTATGCCGGCACGCAAGGCATTGATTGGCAGGGAATCACGAGCCAGCCTTGACTTTTAATGCAAATCCCGCTGGTGATGACAATCATCGGTCCTGACCGGACCGGCCTCGTTGAATCGGTTGCCCGTTGTGTGGCCGGGCACGGCGGCAACTGGCTGGAAAGCCGCCTCTGCCGTCTCGGGGGCGAATTTGCCGGAATTTTGAGGGTTGAAATTCCGGGCGAAAACAAACCCGCGCTGGTTTCCGCGCTCCAAAAAATTTCCGGCCTCGCCGTCACCGTCCGTGCCGACGAAACCAAAATTCCAGCCGCCGGCGGGAGCCAGATTGAACTGGAAATACTTGGTCACGATCGTCCCGGAATTGTGCGCGAAATATCCGCTGCACTGGCGCGCGCCGGCGTCAATGTGGAGGAATTTTCCAGTGAAGTTGCCAGCGCCCCAATGAGCGGCGAGACGTTGTTTAAAGCCGCCGCGCGGTTGCAATTGCCGGAACGCTGTCATGTCGCGACGCTAAAAAAGGACCTGGAGAAACTTGCCGCCGATTTGATGGTGGACCTTTCGTTCAAGGACCCTGGCTGACATTTGTTTGCAGCGCCGGCTGACTGGCGCCGGGGGGCCGGGATTGAAAATCATGCCACCCTTTGAGCTTTCCGGCGGTGATAAAAATGCGGTAGGAAACGCCCATTTGCAACGGTGCGGGCTGCGAGCCGTCCACGGCGGGATCCAAGCCGTCGATATGCTGCCCATAGACAAAGTGGTTGACAGGATCGTCGGAGTCGCCGACAACATGCCATAGCGGCTCGGCCAGCTTGTTGGTCTGCCACTCGGCAAGTGGCACAACTTTGATTTCTGTCAGTTCATAATCGTCGCCGAGCGAGAACAGCGTGAGCATCCGGCCATTCCGTCCCATTGGGCGGGTAGTGTGCGAAATCACCATCGGCTTGGACCGGAACCAGCCGGTAAAAAAGATGACATAAACGGCGGCCAGCGCCAGGACGAAGGCGATGAGCACGAAATTTTTTTTGTTCATAAAAATAATTGCAACGTTCGCGCGGCGGCGCGCGTCTGTCTATCAGACGCAGAAACGATTTGTATGGTTATGAAAATAGCAAAAAGGCAACGGTTGGCCAACACCAAGCGCAAAGGCGCAAAAGCGATGAGTGACCCGGCGATCGCCGCGTGTGGGGAAAATTTTCGTCAACGGCCGGCCGCCATCAGACGCGTTTCCGCTTTTACGTTGATTGAATTGCTGGTGGTGATCGCGGTCATCGCCATTCTTGCCGCCATGCTCCTGCCCGCTTTGGCCCGCGCCAAGGAAACCGGGCGCCGCATCTACTGCCTGAACAACCTCAAGCAATTGAGCCTGGCCTCGAAAATGTATGTGGACGACAACCAGGGCACGTATCCGCCGCGCAATGACAGTGACCGCTGGCCGGACCAGTTTTATAGTGACTATGGCAAGAATATCAATGTCCTGCTTTGTCCCACGGACCTCCTGTTGCTGGGGACACCGGCGACCGTCGGCGGGTCGCCGTCGAACAACATAGCGGACGCCTCGCCGCGCAGTTACCTCATCAATGGCTGGAACGATTACTTTGACAACTTCTTTGATTATCCCGGATGGGGAACCTTGGTACAGGACATGACAACCAAGGGCCTTAAGGAAACTGTCATCGCTCATCCGACCGATACCGTTGTACTTGGTGAAAAACAGCATCAGGCGGGCGATTTTTACATGGATTTGCTGGAAAATGGCGGCAACGATTTTACCGGCATTGCCGAGCAAGGCCGCCATGACAACAGCGGAAACCCCAGCTTGCAACCCAACGGCGCCGGCAGCACCGGCGGCTCCAATTATGCCATGGCCGACGGCAGCGCGCGCTTCATCAAATTCCCCCAGGCCGTTGACCCGCAAAACATGTGGGCAATTGCAGATTCAAATCGGGTTGATTATGCAATTAATTATTAGGGCTGTAAGCCAGCCATGCGGATTATTTGAGGAAGGCCAAAGAATTCCTTAAACCAGGCACTCCGGACCCGCGCCCGATTTGTGTCAATTAAAGCATCTCAGGATGCTCTTGTTGTCCGCAACTTTTTCAGCTGGATGGCGTTCAAGAAATGTAGGTAAAACCATTAAAAAATATGCGCTCATTCCAATTGCTTTTCATGGCCGCTTGTTGCGCGTTTACCCTGGCTGTCCGCGCCCAGGAATCCACCAACGCGCCCGCAACCAAAATCGAAAATTTTGAATTGCAAACCGACACCGTCATCGTCAAAGGCTACAGCCAGATTGGCACCATCAACACCAGCGCGGGCGTCGTCTCGGTGCGTTGCAAGCAATCCATTGATGCCACCAGCGGCCGCGCGTTATACGGCATCTCCGTCGGGCTGACCGCGGATCAACTGCACGGGTTCCTGGTGGTGGATTACGATGAATTGGATGCGTTGCTGGCCGGCTTGGATTATCTGAACAAAATCACCTATGATGTGACGCCCTTGCCGGCCTTCGATGCCACCATCACCACGCGTTCGGGATTGCGGATTGCGGCACATAGTGAACGCAGGCAGGGCGGCATTGAAACCTATTTGCAATTCGAGGGCGCGCCGCGGATTCCCCTGTCGTCCGACCAATTTTCGCAGTTTCAAAATCTCATCGTGCAGGCGAAGGCCGCGCTCGACCTGATCCGGAGCAGAACTTCAGCGCCGTAAAACTGTTTCGCGTTTCGCCCACTCGGGGTTCGACTCCGGAAAGTCCAGATTGTAATTCAGCCCGCGGCTTTCGGGGCGCATCAAGGCGCAGCGCACAATCAATTCGGCCACCGTGGCGATATTCCGCAATTCCAGCAAATCACTCGTCACGATGAAATTCCAGTAATACTCCCGGATTTCGTCCTGCAAATTGGCGATGCGCTTGGCGGCGCGTTCCAGCCGTTTATTTGTGCGCACAATGCCCACGTAGTCCCACATCAGCCGGCGGATCTCGTCCCAGTTGTGCGAAACGACCACCAGTTCGTCGGCATTTGTGGCGTTGCCGGACTGCCATGGAGGAATTTTGACTTGCGCTTCCGGCGGGAGGCAGGCGATGGCCTTCGCCGCCGCGCGATGCGCGCAGACTAGTGCTTCCAACAGCGAATTGCTTGCCAGCCGGTTCGCGCCGTGCAAACCGGTGCAGGCCACCTCGCCCACGGCATAAAGCCCGGCAATGTCGGTTTCGCCATCCACGTTCGTCACCACGCCACCGCATTGATAATGCGCCGCCGGCACCACGGGAATCGGCTCCCGGGTGATATCAATCCCGTAACCGAGGCACGTGCGATAAATGTTCGGAAACCGCTCGATAATGAAATTCGCCGGCTCGTGCGTAATATCGAGAACCACGCAGTCCGCGCCGGTTTTCTTCATCTCACTGTCTATCGCGCGCGCCACAATATCACGCGGCGCGAGCGACTTCATCGGATGCGCGCCGTCCATGAACGCCACGCCGTCCAGATTTTTCAAGATGCCGCCTTCCCCGCGGACGGCTTCCGAAATTAAAAATGATTTTGCCCTGGGATGATAAAGGCAGGTCGGATGAAATTGCACAAATTCCATGTTGGCAATGCCCGCGCCGGCCCGAAATGCCATGGCCACGCCGTCGCCGGTCGCGATGTCCGGGTTGGTGGTGTAGAGATATACCTTGCCGCAACCGCCCGTGGCCAGCAGGGTCACCGGCGCGGAAAATGTCTCGACGCAATTGCCTTTTTTGTCGAAAACGTAAGCGCCCAGGCAATGGTTTTTGCTGACGTAACCGAGCTTTTGGCCGGTGATTAAATCAATCGCCAGATGATTTTCAAAAATGGAAATGTTCGGCTGTTTTGAAATTGCGTTGAGCAGCGCGGCTTCGATTTCGCGGCCGGTCATATCCTTGGCATGCAGGATGCGCCGGCGCGAATGGCCGCCTTCGCGTCCAAGGTCCAGCACGCGCGAGCCGGAATGATTCTCAGATTCGGAAAATTTCATCCCCAGTTCAATCAGCTCCTGAATCCGCGCCGGCCCCTCCTCGACGATGGTCCGCACCACCGGCTCTTTGCATAATCCAGCCCCGGCGGCGAGGGTGTCGCGTACGTGCAGCTCAAACGAGTCATCCCGGCCCGTCACCGAGGCGATGCCGCCCTGCGCGTAATTGGTATTCGATTCCGCCCGGTTCTTTTTCGTGACAATGGCCACCCGGCCATGCGGGGAAACCTTCAACGCAAAGGAAAGCCCCGCGATGCCGCTGCCGAGAATCAGAAAATCAAATTGTTTCATGACGTTGACAAACCGCTCTCCAATACAACAGAAACGAAAGGCTTAATCAATCTTGCTCGCGCGGAAGATGACGGCTTAAATCTCCGTATGAACCAATCTCCGGAGCGCGGGTCTGTGACCCGCAGCAAGGTCCGCGCTTATCGCGCGCCACAGGTTGCTCTCGACGTCTTCTGCTTGAGAAAGCCGCTGCGGCTCACAGAGCCGCGCTCCGATCCTTTGAAAAGCCCAGGAACCGGCAATTTCAACAGGATCATCCAATATTCGGTAATGACGATGGTTGGATTTTTTCTCATAACAAGATGCGAGGCTTTCTCCTGGCATCCTGGCTGGCACCTGGTTTGGCACGATGAATTCAACAAAAACGGCCCGCCCGACCCGGCCAATTGGAGCTACGAGCACGGATTTGTTCGCAATCATGAATTGCAATGGTATCAACCTGACAACGCTTATTGCACCAACGGCCTCCTCATTCTCGAAGCCCGACCGGAACACCGCCCCAATCCGATGTATCGCACGAACGCCTCAAGTTGGGCCGGGCGGCGCCAATGGATTGATTATACTTCCGCCAGCATCAACAGCCGGGATAAACAGGAATTTCTCCGTGGCAAATTTGAAATGCGCGCGCGTATTGATATCCGGCAAGGAAGCTGGCCGGCCTTTTGGACCCTGGGCAGCGACGTATCCGACGTCGGCTGGCCCGCCTGTGGCGAAGTGGACATCATGGAATTTTATGCCAGCAATGTCCTGGCCAACATCGCGTACCGCTCGAATTCCAGGGCAAAATGGTCAACGGTCATGAAACCCGTCGCCGGCTTCGGCGGTGGCCAATGGGCCAAACGCTTTCATATTTGGACCATGAATTGGGACACCAACACCATGGACCTCCTGCTCGACGGGAAATTAATGAACCACATGGACCTCACCAATGCCGACGCCGCTGATTACGGCAATCCCTTTCGCAAACCGCAATACCTTCTTCTGGATTTGGCCATTGGCTCGAATGGCGGCGATCCGTCGCATACCCA
>JASHVW010000393.1 GCA_030044395.1 Verrucomicrobiia bacterium | reverse complement strand
TGGACATGATAGTGCAGAACATCAGTCATGGAAGCGGCACGCCCGCAACCGATTTGACCTTTACCACGGACAAGCCCGATTTGCTCAAGGCGCAAAAGGTGATCGAGGGCCTCAAAAATGAAATCGGATTCAAAGACGCCATCACCGCCGACAAGATTGGAAAGCTCTCCATTGTCGGCGTGGGCATGAAATCGCATGCCGGCGTGGCGGGAAAACTGTTCGAGACGCTCGCGCAAGCCGGCGTGAACATTGGCATGATTTCAACAAGCGAAATCAAGATTTCGGTGGTCATTGACCTCGCCAAAGGCGAGCAGGCGGTCAAAGCCGTCCATGCGGCGTTTATCGGCTGAGACCCAAATTCACAATCTCACCGCAATCTTCTTCCCGGCCAAAAAATATTTCACGTCCGCGATCGTGTAAGTGCCGAAATGAAAAATACTCGCGGCCAGCACGGCGTCGGCTTTGCCTTCGAGAAGCACGTCGGCCATGTGCTCCAAGTTGCCTGCGCCGCCGCTTGCGACCACGGGCACGCCAACCGATTCGCTGACGCGCCGCGTGATGACCAAATCAAACCCCGCCTTGGTGCCGTCCGCGTCTATCGAGTTCAAAACAATCTCGCCTGCGCCCAGTGACACAGCCTCCTTCGCCCACTCAATCGCGTCCAAGCCAGTCGCTTCGCGGCCGCCGTGGGAGAAAACCTCCCATTTTTCCGGCCCCGCCTTTTTGGCGTCAATCGAAACGACAATGCATTGGCTGCCGAACTTCTCCGCTCCCGCGTGAATCAGCTTTGGATTGGCGAGGGCGCTCGAATTGATGCTGATCTTGTCTGCTCCCGCCCGCAACATCGTGAACATGTCTTCCACCGATTTGACGCCGCCACCGACGGTAAGCGGCATGAAACATTCATTCGCGGTGCGCTCAATGACGTCCACCATGCTGGCGCGGCCATGCGCGCTGGCGGTGATGTCAAAAAAAACCATCTCGTCCGCGCCCTGCTCGTTGTAGCGCATCGCAAGGGCGACAGGGTCGCCGACATTTTTTAATTCGCCGGCTTCGGCTTTCCCGAACTGGACGCCGCGGGTCACCTTGCCGTCATGCACGTCAAGGCACGGGATGACACGTTTTGCAATCACGCCACCATTGAAACGCGGACGGCGGCTCAAAGCAAATGTTTCCGCCGGCCGGGACGCAGGGGCGATGGGTGAATTTGTCAAAAAGCAAACATGAGCCCGGTCAACCAAGGCTTCGCACAGAATCGAGAAAACGATTGCCGGCAGCCAGCCACGTTGTTTCTTGTTGGAATTTTTCAAGCCTGGCCTGATTGGCGGAGAGTTGATCAGTCCGGGATTTTTTTATCAGATCGGCCGCGGCGTGTTTAAACTCCTGGACATCAAATTTTTTGACATAATACAATAAATCTCCAAAGATCGGACGATAAACTTCCAACTCATAGGCCAATACCGCCAGACCGCAGGCCAGGGCTTCCGCGACAACGGTTCCCCAGCTTTCATACCGGCTGGGCATTAGAAACAACCGGCTCGATTTCATCAGGCGGAATTTTTCCTCTTCTGAAACAAAACCGGCAAGTTCAACGCTGTCCGTCAAGCCGAGAGCTTTAAATCGCGGCTCCAACGCGTGTTTCACATTGCCGACGATCACCGCCCGAAAACCATCAATCGTCGCATTCAAAAAGACGAGCGTTGAAATTAAATCCTCAATCCCCTTTTGCTGATGAACCCGCCCCGTCCAGATTACGTCGTATATTTTTTTGCCGGCAGTCACATTCAAACATCTTCCCAAATCAACTCCGCTGGAAATCAAATACAACTCCTCTTCTTTATACCCAAGCTGTTGAAGACGCCGTTTTTGATTTGGATGGACGTAAAGCATCCGTTTTTTTTCACAAAATCGGTATGTCCACAAGGTGAACATTTGGCTCGCCCAGTAGTGTAAAGAAGGCAGCCGGGAGGATTTGATGTCGGGCCGTGATTTGCAAATAATTTGGAGCATCGTTGGGCAATCCATGGCGAGAAAAAGCAATTTGCGCCGTGCTTTGCAGAAAATAGTGGGCAAGGAGTCCCACCAGAATTCCGAATTGGCATAGACGACATCATGCTTTTGAATTCCGCGGAGTTTCTTTAAAGTGCCCATTAACCGCCCGAGGTAATCCCACAGCAGCCGCAGTTGTCCTTTAAATGTCGCATAGTCATCCAATGCCAATGTTCCCTTGTCGGTCAATGTAATGGTAAAATTGAGGCTTCGCCGGTCCAGTTCTCTTTTCAGGGCGTGCCCCGCAAAAAAATGCACCGGATAACCGGCGTTCACTGCGGCAGTCGCCATATTGATGGTGTGGATATCCCCTCCAGATAGAAGGTGCGTATACATTGAATTCGCGATAAACACCAGGCGGGGCTTATCGGACGCAGCAATACTCATTTTTCCAACGAGTATATATCATCATTTGATGCGGACAATGAGATTCAGCAAGCCCCCGGTTAGTCAGATGGTTTCGGAATCCGCGACCCTTCGGAAACGTAAAAATTCCAACGGCCCCATTGTTTTTACTTTCTCTTTCTTTCGCGTTTTGCATTTTATAGGGTAATGATAATCGCTCGATCCCCACTTCGTGTGACCCTCGGCGGCGGCGGCACGGATTTGCCGTCGTATTACGAGAAATTCGGCGGGTTTTTGATTGCAGCCGCCATTGACCGGTATGTTTACATCACAATCCACGAAAATTTCTCTCCCGATCTGATTTTCAAATATTCCAAATTGGAACGGGTCGAAAATGCTTCCCTCATCCAGCATCCAATCATCCGCGAAGCCTTCGCCATGCTTGAATTGGATGGACGGGGCCTTGAACTGGCATCCATGGCCGACATACCGGCCGGGACGGGACTGGGTTCCTCGGGCAGTTTCACAACGGCATTGCTCAAGGCGTTGCATGCCCACAAAAAGGATCTCATTCACCCGGCCGAACTTGCCGCTCAGGCCTGCGAAATCGAACTTGGACGCCTCAAAGAACCCATCGGCAAGCAGGACCAATACATCGCCGCTTACGGCGGGGTAACCTGTTTCAAATTCCTGGAGAGCGGAAAAGTGGAAGCGTGGCCGTTGAAGATTTCCGATGAAACACGGGACAATCTCGAAGACAATTTGCTTTTGTTTTTCACGGGCTACTCGCGAAGCGCGTCGGCCATTTTGAAGGAGCAGGACCAAAAATCCAAGACAGACGACCACGCGATGATGGAGAATCTGCATTTTGTCAAAGAACTGGGAATGCAAAGCCAGGCAGCGCTTGAAAGCGGCGACTTGCGGGAATTCGCGCATTTGATGGACTTGCACTGGCAGCGGAAGAAGCAGCGAAGCGGCGGCATGAGCAATCCCAAGATCAACGAATGGTATGATCTCGCCGTGGCCAGCGGCGCCCTTGGCGGCAAGCTCATCGGCGCGGGCGGGGGCGGATTTCTCATGTTCTATACAGAGGACAGGGCCAGGCTGCGCCATGCGATGCGTTCCGTTGGTCTCAAGGAAATCCGCTTCCGTTTCGATTTCGAGGGGACCAAACTTGTGATTTCGTGAGCGCGCTGGACAAAATTCCGGTGGCGATATTGGCCGGCGGACTAGCGACGCGGTTGCGGCCGATCACGGAAAAAATCCCCAAGTCGCTGGTGCCAGTCGCCGGCAAACCGTTCCTGGCGCATCAACTCGAATTGCTCCGCTCGCGCGGAATTCGCCGCGCCGTCTTGTGCGTGGGACATCTTGGTGAAATGATTGAGCGCGACTTCGGCGATGGCGCGAGCTTTGGCGTCAAATTGGACTACTCTTCCGACCACCCGAAATTGCTTGGCACCGGCGGGGCGATCAAGCGTGCGTTGCCGTTGCTCGGCGAAGAATTTTTTGTGCTCTACGGCGATTCCTACTTGCCGATTGAATTTGCGCCGGTGGCGGAATTTTTTCACCAGTGCGGCCGGCCCGCGTTGATGGTTGTATATCGTAACGAAGGTAAATTTGACGCGAGCAATGTGGTTTTTGCAGACGGTGAAATCAAAAAGTACGAAAAGAAGCGGAAATTAGCTGAAATGCATTACATTGACTACGGTCTTAGCTTGCTAAAGTCTTCTGTATTTAAGACTTACGACGATGGACAAGTTTTTGACCTGGCGGAAATTATGGGCAAGTTCGCGCGGGATGGGAAATTGGCCGGATATGAGGTCAATGAGCGTTTTTATGAAATTGGTTCACCGACGGGTTTGGCGGAGTTGGAAAGGATTTTGGTGGCGCATTAAGTTCGGAGTTTTACCGGCTAACTCCTGTTTTATCGTAAATGGCTGAAAACAGGCTGGATTTGGTGCTCCGCAGAAAGGACCAGCCCACGCGAGACAGTGCGACAAAAAAGACTTGCGTCGCCGCGCGATTGCGCCATAGGGTCATGTTGGTCAACATGGATCAATCCGATGTCATCGTCTCGTCGATTGCGGGGCTGCTACAAGTGATTGTTGCCGTTTGGGCGTTTCGGTTAACGAAGGTTTTTGGAACGACGCAGGTGGGTTGGTCGCTGTTCACGGCTTTTTCGCTCCTGGCATTGGCCCACCTGATTGAGTCAACGTATGAATTCACCGCCGGCGTTCGACCGGTCATTGAGATTCAGGTGGTTTACGCACTGATCTCCCTGTTGCTGATTGTGGGCCTGGCGCACATCGAAAACGTGTTGAAGGAACGACAGCGGATGGAGCGTCAGGCCAAGAAACTGGAGTTGATTGGCCAATTGACGGCCGGGGTCGCCCACGATTTCAATAACATTCTTACGGTTTTGCGTGGTTATGCCGATTTGTTGACTCCGAAGCAGCAGGATCCCGATTCCAAGGAACAGCTCAGGCAAATTTATTTGGCGGTGAGCCGTTGCGGGAGCTTAAACCGGCATTTGCTGTTATTCAGCCGCCGTCAGGAGATGCAGGTAGCCGCATTGGACTTGAACACGGTGATCAAGAATCTGGTTCCGATGTTGCGCCGAATGATTGACGAGAATATCAATCTTAAGGACGACTATTGCTCAGGTGAGTCATCGGTGATGGCGGACATTATCGAGGTCGAGCAGATCATCATGAATCTGGCGGTCAACGCGCGCGATGCCATGCCAAACGGCGGCATCTTAACCATCGGAACCGCTGCGGTGACCGTGGATGAAGCGCAGGCAAAGCGCCAGCGAGGGGCGAGGAGCGGGGACTTCGTTTGTTTGCGGGTCAATGACACAGGAACGGGGATGCCTTCTCACGTGCTAAGCCATATTTACGAGCCTTTTTTCACGACCAAAGGGGCAGGCAAAGGCACGGGACTGGGCCTGGCGACGGTGCTTGAAATTGTCCAACGGCATTCGGGGTGGATTGACGTTCGCTCGCAGGTTGGACGGGGAACGGAGTTCAAGGTGTATTTGCCCGCGGTGTCTCGTGAGAAGACGGAGATGCTGAGAAGACAAGAAGCCGCGGCAGTGGTCGGCGGCACGGAAACGATTTTGCTGGTTGAAGACGAGGGACCGCTGCGAGAATTGACGGGGCTGATTTTAAAACAGAACGGATATCAAGTGATTGAAGCGGATTGCGGGTCAACGGCGTTGAGCGCCTGGGACCTGAAGTCTTCACAGATTGATTTATTGGTATCAGACATTGTGATGCCCGGGGGCATATCCGGGTATGATCTTGCGGATCATTTGAAGAAAGCGAGGCCCGGCCTGGGGGTGGTGTTTACGTCCGGCTACGAACTTCAGCGGACGGGCCAAGGCCCGAAATCCGTGGCGGGATCGGTATTTGTTCCGAAGCCCTACACGTCGAGCGAGCTTCTCCACGCCGTCCGGGCTTGCCTGGTGAATCGGGATGGAAGGCAACATTCCGAAGCCGGAGTTGGAGGCGGAAAGGCGCGGAAGAGTGAAGGGGTGTTGCCGGGCTAATTTGGAATGTTCGAGAGGAAGAAACTGGCGGTTAAAGAATGACTGCGGTTCCGGGTTGAAGGTACCGCAGCCACTGTTAGTTTTCTTATGTTCGTTCCTTTCTTTCTTTTTCTTGGTTCTGTTTGTTTTTGTTTTTTTTGGTTTAACTCACCTCCATTTTCATGTTTTTTTACTCAACGAAGGCTTTCGCGTCTATCAGCGGTCGGGACAACCTGGCTGCCATTTGGGACATTGGCCCAAACCTGCGAGGATAGTCGC
>JASHVW010000040.1 GCA_030044395.1 Verrucomicrobiia bacterium | reverse complement strand
ATTGCGGAAAAATCCGCAAGCGTCGAGGCAAGTTTTTCGAATCGCATGCCGGTCTTTGAATCGCCGGCGACATATCGCGCCCGGCTCAGCGCTTGAATTTCCCAAAGCCGCGCCCGCTCGCGATAATAACTTTCACAAGCATCGAGCGGTTGGACCAGCAAACCCTTTTCGCCGTCAGGACGCAGACGGGCGTCGATTTGATAGGCAATTCCCTCTTCCGTCCGGCGCGAGAGCAGCGCCTTGATCTCCACGGCAATTTTTTGCAGCATCGGCAACTGTCTGGTTTTGGAGTCGGCCACAAAAAACAGATCAAGATCGGATCCGTACGTGATCTCTTCTCCGCCGAGTTTGCCCAGTCCGATGATGGCAAATGGCGGCGATTTGATTTTGTGCTTGCGTTGGACGGCTTCGCAGGCGTACTGCAGACATGCATCGGCGAGCGCGGAAAGCTCCGCCAAATTCTGCTCAAAACTGACCAGGCCGATGATGTCGCGCAGCCCCAAGCGCATCCGCTCGACTTCGTGGTACCGGCGCAGCCAAAGGAATTGGTCTGCATCCGACCTTCCGAATCGCAATTCCTTTAAAATCATCGGCGCGGACTTTCGTTGGCGGAACCGTCCGGTCAATACGAGATTATCAATCAAATCCGGCGAGTGGATGCTGGTTTCAGCGAGAAATTCCGAGCGGTCGAACAGCAACAGAAGCAATTCGTACAATTTCGGATTGTTGTTCCACAGTTCAAATAACGCGGAGCGCGAGCCGTAGGCGCTGATGTAACTGTCCAGCCGGGCCAGCACGCGGTCCGGGTCGGAAAGGACGACCCGCGCGGCGCCGGTTTGAGGTTCAGGACTCGATTTCTCCGGGAAATTCACGTATTGAAACACTGGACCGGCCGCATCATCCCCGGCCTTTGAGCGACTTGTGGCGTCCGCTTTCCGGTCCCGGTCCGCTTTTTTGATGGCACGGGTGAGGGTTGGGGTGAGGTGGGGGACCGAGGGTTCACGGGAAGAGGCTTGGAATTGGTTTGGACACAGCGCGAGAAATCGAGGAATCAACTGCCGCGCCAATTCCGTTGTCCTGGCCGAAACATGGACGTACCCCGGACCCTCAGCGAATTCTTTCAGAAGAAAGAAGGCCTTGTCCAGTTCGCGGAAGGAGCGGGCCGCCAGCAACTGCTGCCATTCCGTTTCCGCGCCCTCGAAAGTTACCGGAAGGCCAGACGGCACGGACGGCACTTCACTCTTGAACAATTTGTCATAAACAGACCGGACGTTCGCGGTATGCATTTGCAACGCCTCTTCAAATTGATCGGGCGACGGAAAATCCATCAATCGCGCGAGCCGAAGCAGGGCGGGGATCTCCGCCGGAAGCGTGTGCGTTTGGAGATTATTTTCCATTTGCAGCCGGTGCTCCACGTTGCGCAGGAAGCGGTAGGCGGCCCCAATTTGGGCCGCTTCGTCCGGTGACAACAAATGGTATTGCGCGAGTTTTTCGAGACACGGCAGTGTTTGCGGTAATTGCAAAAATGGAGAATTGCCGGCATGCAGCACTTGCAGCGATTGGACGATAAATTCAATCTCCCGGATGCCACCGCAGCCGAGTTTGACATTCCGTTTCAACTCGCCGCCACCGACCACCTCATTTTCAATGCGGTCCTTTATTCCGGCGATTTCCGCGAGAATATTCCGGTTGATCGAGCGGGGAAAACGGAACGGCTGGATCATTTCGAGAAATTCCGACGCCAGGCTTTCGTCGCCGGCGACAAATCGCGCCTTAATGAGCATCATCCGCTCCCAGGTTTGTCCCCATTCGGCGTAAAAATTCTCGTAACTTTCCAACGAGCGCGCCATCGGACCGCCTTCGCCATCCGGGCGCAACCGCAAGTCCACGCGAAAGAGAAAGCCATCGCCCGTCGCGCGCGAAACTTCCGCCGTGAACGCTTCGGCCAGCTTGCAAAAAAACTGGTGGTTGGACATCCCCGGGCGCGGCGTTTCCTTTGCATCCGGCCGGGTGTAAAATACGTCGCCTTCATCGCCGTAAACAAAAACCAAGTCCACGTCCGAGCTGTAATTCAACTCCGCGCCGCCGAGTTTGCCGAGGCCGATCACACAGAACGGTGTCGGCTGCCAGCGGCCTTCGGCGTCCCGATGGAACGGACGGCCGCATTTTTGGCGAATCTGTTGCTGTTTGATTTTCAAAACCACGGAGAGGCAGACGTCGGCAAGAGCGGAGAGCTCGCGGGTGATTTCCACCACATCGCCCAATCGCGCCAGGTCGCGCGCGGCAATTCGGAGCATTTCGCACTGTTTAAACCGGCGCAATTCCGCCAGGGCGCCGGCTTCGTCACCAGCTGTTAATTTTGGCCCCAGCAGGCTTTCGATTTCGCGGAGAAAACCCTGCGCACGGCGGGGGTACTTTAATCGGCCCGGCTCCAAAACAGAGAGTGAGGCGGGATTGGCAACCAGCCACTCGCCCAGGAATTGTGAGCCGCTCAAAAGCGCGAATAATGCCCGGCCGGACCCGGCGGAAAGTTTCTTGAGTTGCGCGTTGCCGGTAATCGCAAGCGAATCGAGGATTTGTTTTGCGCGAGACGGATCGGCCGACGCTTTGAGCAGTTTTTGCCAGTCCGTCTTTTTCATTTGTTGCTGCGCGTCATTCGTTCCATGAAGTCAATCGCCTTCCGGCAGAGTGGACGCCAGTCCAATTCCGCCTGCACCCGCGCGGAAGAGGAGGCGGCGCTCGACTGCCACGCGTTTGGCGGCTCGTCGAGCCAGGCTGCAATGTTCCGCCCGAAATCGTCGCCGTCAAATGTCGAAAATTTCACCATCGGATCCTCTTTGAAATAACGGCGGATGCTTTCCAGTGAAGTGGAAACCGACGGCAATCCGCTGGCGACATATTCGACAATTTTGGCTACAAATGCGCAGTGCGTGCCCGTGGATTCCTCATAAGGCACTATGCCCACGCTCGCGTCGGCCAATTGCATCGCCACTTCCGAGTAAGGTACAAAACCGGTCGTCTCACATTTGAAACCTGGGATTTCCCGCCGCGCCCGGCGCAAAAATTTTTCCAGCGACTCGGTTTGCTTCCCGATAAACCGGAAGATCGTGCCGGGCCGCTCGCGTTGTACCCGCCGCATGGCGCCGAAGGCAATATCACCCAGGTGATGGGCGTCAAATGAACCGTGCATGACCACGACCGGCGGGGTTTTCAACTGCGGCTGTTTGCGAAAGGGAAATTTGTCGGCGTCGTAGCCATAATAAATCGGAAGGATTTTGGCGCGCGGGAAACCTCTTTGGACGAAATAATCCGCCAGTGCGTCGGACACCGTTAGCACGCCGTCCACGCCGTAGCGCGAGGGCAGGGAGATTTCGTAACGTTCGAGCGCTTCCACGAGCGGGCGCGGCGCAAGATGGCCCGGCCACGTTTCCATGAAACCCGTGAGAAGATCGGGGAAATTCATGACCGCGGGAATCTGAAGTTCCTTTTTTAATTTTCCGGCGGTGACGGCGGCGATGGCGTGGGTGGAAAAAATCAGATCAAATTTGGTTTCCCGGGCGGCGCCGGCGACGAGGCGCTGGAGAAACATTGGATAAAAAACGTATTTGAGATTCCTCAGCCGCGCATAGCGTCCCATTTTCCATTTCGTGAATGGATGCAAACGGATGCGAAACTTTGCCTGGACGTTTTCGGCATCGGGAATTTGCGGGCAAAACACATGCACGTCGTGTCCCCGGCGGACCATTTCTTCGACCAGGTAAACCGCTTCCGCCGAGCCGCCGCCGGACGGGGGATAAAATGGTTCGTGTGTTAGAAATGCGATACAAAGAGACGGCACGGAAAAACGCTAGAAATTTTCAGGGGAGGATTCAATTCATTTCGGCGGGCCTGTTTGCGCGCAAGGGCGCTTTGGCTTTTGCCAAAATGCCCGACAGGCAGTGGTCGTTCCACCGGATTGCGCCTGCCGGAGAATGCAGGTTGGCCGCGCCATTCGTATTTGAGGCGTTAACTGGCATGTTTATTTTTCGTAGAGCGATACCTGATTGGATTCTCGCCATGAAAAATTTGTTTTCTTCCCATCCAGATACCATTGCGCCGGCGTGAGGCTGGTCAGCCAATCCAACGGTTCTGCCAAAGGTTGCGGGTGTGAGGCAGCTATCAGAGCCGCCTGCAATGCGCTCTCCTGTTCAGGACCCACGGTGTTCCTCGGAAAGGACACAAATAGTGGGGCGCCGCTATGGGACAACAAATCAAGCCACTGCGAGTTTTCAACCCACGGCACCGAATTGCTCGACACCTGACCGACGCAATCGGCGTCCACGGCAAAAAAGGCTCCGTTTTGCGGCAGCCGAAACGCCAGGCAGTTGATTCCCATCTTGCGGGTGCGGTTCCAGTCATTGCCGCTCGTGTCATCGCCGATGCGCTGTAATTCAAAAAGTCCGGCAGAGAGATGGCCCATGGTATTGCAGCCTTCGATCAAAACGTGATTTCCGGCCGCGACGCGCATATCCTGGTAGAGATCGCGAATCACTTCCGCAGTCGTTTTGGTTCGGTCGGCGAAAGCCCAGCCATCGGACGTGACTTCTCCGCCCATCTGCATTCCCCAACGACCGCACAAATCAAAGGTGCTGTAGTCGTTCTTGATCATCACATAACCCCAGGCACGAAAACGGGCCACTGTTTGCCGAATCAAGGCGCGCACGGCCGGAACCGTAGGGTCCAAATAGTTGGGGTCGCGCTGCAGCCGCCAGCTCCCGGGTTGATCGGCATTTGCAATCAACGGCCGGTACCACAAACCGGGTCGCGCCCCCAACACCCGGATTTTCGCCGCCAGTTCCGACATCGTCAGGTTCTTGCTGAATTCGGGATTGACCTGATTCCATAAGCCAGGGGCTGTTCCATTTACCCCCTCCCACTCCCAACCGTCGTCCACGACGCCGAAAGGCCGATTTCCATCCTTGGGAGAGAGTGACACGACGAAGGCAACGTTGGTCAGAAATTCCCGGTCGGTATCGTGCCCGTAGGTGCAGTACCAATCGTTGAAACCGTAAACCGGCTCTTTAGGCAGGCGGGGATCGGGACACATCATCCTGCAAAATGCGCGCGCTGCGGCAAAGGGCGTCTCATCAGCCCGCCCACTGCGGCAAACCACCGTGCAGACTTTCAGGGTGCGGTTGCCCAGCTCCACGCCCGTTCCGCCGCAGCGAACATCGGCATGCAGTGTGATTCCCGCTTCGTCAACGGTCCAATAGCACAAGGCGCCTGGGCCGGTCATTACCCCGTAACCATCGGTCACCTTGCCATCGGTGGCCAAAAAATACCAAGGCATCACCCGTTGGGGATCGAGAAGTCTCCATTGCAATCCACCATAAGCTCGCTCCCAGGCGTCACCGAGAAATTCCCAGTCGGAATGCGCCTTGGCATTCCACCGGATGTGTAACCACTTTACGGCCGCGTCCGGCGCCTCAAGTTCAATGTTCAATTTCTTACCCCGTGACCGGATCATGACTTTGACCTGATCATTCGCCCAAAGACCTTTTGATTGGGGCTTCAAATCAAAGGACCCGCCTTCCGTTACCACCGAAAGCATATCCGGCTCGCGTGTGATGTTACCGAATTGGTTGGGTGCAATTCCTGCAAACGCGGAAGCCATCGTAGCTTGAACCAGAATCAAACTCCCGACCCATAACTTGTAACCTTGTGCGAATTTCATTGTTTTTCTCCTGTCATGGGATTCTTAAGGTTTTATAGCCATTGCGTCCATAATCGCTCCCGTTGAAAGTAACGTTGAAAGTAATATTGGTTGCAGTAATTATTTGGGCTGGTCGTTCCATTGGTCTCGTTCAATTGCCAGAAACCCTCGGGCTTGAGCGCCAAAACGTCCTCACCGTAGGGACTGATGGCTACGGCAGAATCAAATCCCAGAACCATCCAGAAGACCATAATGATAACGAATTTGGCCGCGACTTGACTCATCAATCAATTAATGGAGGTTTGTCGTTCTGTTTTTAGCCGGGCCGAAATGCGCCCCAGGCCTCGTGACGATGCGATTTCTTGTCCATCGTCCAGCACCCAAAGACCTTTCTCCTTGCCGTAATGTTTGCCTGTTTTGTCATAAACAATGGTCAGTATGTGACCGTGATAATGCACATTGTCCAAACAAAAATAATCCCACACCCCGTCGGGAATCAACGGATCAACGTCGATGATATTGTCAGCCCTGGGTCGCAACCCCACCAGCCCGGTAATGATCAAGTCGCAGTAGGTTGAATGATTGTAGTCCTTGCCGCGTTCGGGAATGTCGGAGCCGCGTTGTTCGAGCAGTTTGCGAGCGATCCAGACGCCCGTGTGGGGATCAAGGTCTTCATCTATCCACGGCACGACTTTTCCGCCAGGCGGTTCGAGGTGTTGCGATTTGGTGTAGATTTTAAGGAGGTTGAAATAGTCCTGCCGGTTCACCACATTTTGCCAGTAATTGTCCAGAAGATTGGCCATGGCGGTGAGCGTAACAGAAGTCGCGTAAGGCCAGCTTGGCCCATTCCATTGACACTCATGCCCCTGATAGGCAATCGCGAAAAGGGGATTGCGCTGTTCGGCGGTCGTTGGGCCAAAGGGCGCGTAAAACCCATGCGGATCCGTCAGTTGTTTCCAGGCGATGGTGTTGTCGTCAGGAAGGTTGAAATACCAGGGCGTATAACCCAGCAATTCGCGAGCGTTTGCCGGTTTTCCGTCCTGCTTTAAAACCTCAAAAAATTGCGCGTCCGGATTCCAAAGCTTTTCCTGAACCAATTGTTTCAGTCTGGCAGCCTTGGCGCGAAACTGTCTGGCAATTCCAGGTTTTCCAGTCAAATCGGCAATATTGGCAATCGCGACCGCGTCGCCATACATATAGCTGTTGATCGTGGGCCGGTATCCATTGCCGCTGATGGACATCTCCATGCCGTCCCGATCATCTGTCTGCCAGAAGAGGCCATTGGCGCCATGATGGCTTTGCTCCCATGCCAGATAATTTGTGACCAGATCTGGCAGAAGCTCCTCAATGAGGTTGGTATTGCCATTGACCACATAACGCGCCCATAACGCATCCGCCAGCCACGTACTGTATTGGCGCGGGTTGCCTCCTCCCTGGCGAAACCAAAAGCGCGAGTAGTCGTCCAGGTATTTTGGATCGGCCAGCCAGCGTCCTTCGTAAAAGTGGTGGCCCGTAGCGCAGACAATCGAGTCGTCCTTCCCCGCCCATGGCACCTCGGGCAAAAATTCCGTGATGATAAACCCGTCAGGTGTCAGCTTGATGTGTTTTCGATATGTCCACCAGCGGAAATAGTAAATTTCCTCAATGTCCTTGTCCGGGCAATCGAATAACGGAACGTTGTTTTTGAGAAAATTCCACACTTCACTATCGGAAATATAAGCGGGATAAAGCTTGTCGTCGTTTGAATTGAAAAACTCGATATAAGGCTTGAACGATTCCGCTTTTAAGACGAATGGCCCGTTCCCTGGCGGCTGCGCGCCGTTGGCCGGCCAGGCTCCAATGACGGCGGGCAGAAGTGCCGCCAACCAGCCCAGAATAAACCTGCTTATTCCATTGTCTTCCCGTTTCGCTTTGGTCCTGTCCATTAAAATCCAAGGTTACGGCCTTCATGGGTGGCCACGCCAATCTGTTCCGTGCCGCCGTTACGGCCATTATACCACAAAAGCCATTTCCGGCCGTCGAAGATCGCATAAGGCTTGTAACATGCGTCGGTGTCCCATCCATCCGGCGTTGGCCGCACTATCGGATTCGCCGGCAGCCGCTGCCAATTCGTGATTCCGTCCCTTGAACGCGCGACTCCAATCTGCGCATGGTTCATGTCACGGAAGCCAATGTAAAACAATAAATACCAGCCCTTTTCAGGCACAATCTGGCAAGCCGTGACCTTATATTGCTCCCAATCGATCTTTGGATCGGCCTTGAAAACAGGATCATCTTCCTGCCTGGTCCATGCCATGCCATCTGGGCTTGTCGCATAACCTATCGCGTCGGGTTCATACTGTTCGCCCCCGGAATACCACATTTTATAGAGTTTAGCCTTCTGGTCCCAGATCACGTCCGGGCACATCACCGCAACCTTTTCCCACGGGCAATCAGGAGAGAGCACCGGCTTTTCGCTCATGCGTTTCCACGTCACACCATTGCTGCTGGTCGCATAACCAATAGCCGAATGACTGTTGGCCTGGCC
>JASHVW010000392.1 GCA_030044395.1 Verrucomicrobiia bacterium | reverse complement strand
GGACTGGAGGACTTTCTTCATGTGTTGGATTCGGAGCGCTCACTTTACGCGGCCCAGGACGCTTTGGTCCAAAGCGACCAGGCCGTCTCCCTGGACCTCGTGCAACTTTACAAAGCGCTTGGCGGCGGCTGGGAAAACGAATCCAAACCAACCCTGGTGACAAGCGAAAGCGACAGCAAATGACCCTCATCCACATTCCACCAAAGATGGGGCGGGCGATGCCGACGCTTCAACCCTTGAACGCTTCAACGCTTCTATATGAACATCCTCGTCATTGATATCGGCGGAACCCACGTCAAGGTCCTGGCCACCGGCCAGGCCATGCACCGGCAATTTGAATCCGGGCCCAAGCTCACCCCCAAGCGAATGGTGGCCAAGGTCCGGCAATTGGTTGTGGACTGGAAATATGACGTCGTCTCAATCGGGTTTCCCGGCCCGGTCATCCACAATCGGCCCATGTCGGAACCGTGGAACCTCGGCAAAGGGTGGATGGGCTTCAAATTCGCGCCCGCGTTCAAACGGCCGGTCAGGATGATTAACGACGCCGCGATGCAGGCGCTGGGAAGTTACCGTCGCGGCAAGATGCTTTTCCTGGGATTGGGCACCGGCCTGGGTTCGGCCTTGATTGTTGACGGCCTGATCGAACCGATGGAGCTTGCGCATTTGCCTTATAAAAAGGCGACGTTCGAGGATTACGTCGGAATTCGCGGCCTGGAAAGATACGGCAAGAAGAAATGGCGGCGTTACGTCGCCGATGTGGTCGAACGCCTGGTGGCCGCCCTCGAACCGGACGAGGTCGTTTTGGGCGGCGGCAATGTCCACAAATTAAAAAAATTGCCGTCCCGCTGTCGCGCGGGTGACAATAACAACGCCTTTAAAGGTGGTTTTCGACTATGGGAAGAAAAAGGGAATTCGGACCCCTTGCAATCCACGGCTGTTGAAGGCACTTTAAAGCACAAAGAGCCGGGTAAATCCCCAAAGTGATGATATGAACAAGATCAAACCTGCCAACCAACGGGTGGCCTGGAAGGCGCTCGCCGCACACAGCAAACAATTCAACAAACTTCACCTGCGAAAACTGTTCGCGGATGACCCGAAACGTGGCGATCGGTTCACCGCCGAAGGCGCCGGCCTGTTTTTGGATTATTCCAAAAATCGCCTCACGGAAAAGACCTTGAAGCTGCTTCTTCAATTGGCCAGGGAATCCGACCTGCGCGCCAGGATGGATGCGATGTTCAGCGGCGAAAAAATCAATCTCACGGAAAACCGCGCCGTCTTGCACGTGGCCCTCCGTGCCCCCGGCGACGCCACGATTCTGGTGGATGGCAAAAACGTCGTGCCCGAGGTCCAGGCCGTGCTGGATAAAATGTCGGCCTTTTCCAACCGCGTCCGCGCTGGCGAATGGAGAGGCCATTCCGGCAAGCCCATCCTCAATGTCATCAACATCGGCATCGGCGGCTCCGACCTGGGCCCGGTGATGGCATACGAGGCGCTCCGGCATTATAGCAACCGCGGCATGACGTTCCGTTTTGTTTCGAACGTGGATGGCATTGACTTTGTTGAAGCGGTGCACGGTTTGGACCCGGCGGAGACGCTGTTCATCGTTTCCTCGAAAACCTTCACCACGCTGGAGACTATGACCAACGCGGAAACCGCCCGAAGCTGGCTGCTCAATGGACTCGGTGGCGACAAAACGGCGGTGGCGAAGCATTTTGTCGCCGTCTCCACCAACGCCGAAAAGGTCTCCGCGTTCGGCATTGATACCGCCAATATGTTCGGTTTCTGGGATTGGGTGGGCGGCCGCTACTCCATGGATTCGGCGATCGGACTTTCGACCATGCTGGCAATCGGGCCGGACCATTTCCGCGCGATGCTCCACGGATTTCATCAAATGGACGAACATTTTCGCACTGCCCCCTTCGAGAAGAACCTGCCGGTGCTGATGGGGCTGCTGGCGTTGTGGTACACGGACTTTTTTGACGCACAAACCATCGCAGTGCTGCCCTACGAACAATACCTCAAACGCTTCCCGGCTTACCTGCAGCAGTTGACGATGGAGAGCAATGGCAAATCCGTCACGTTGGAAGGAAGGCGCGTCAATTATGACACCGGGCCGATTTTCTGGGGCGAACCTGGAACCAATGGGCAGCATTCGTTTTACCAGTTGATTCACCAGGGAACGCGGCTGATTCCATGCGATTTTATTGCGTTTGGCCATGCCCTCACGCCGTTGGGCCGTCACCATGACATGCTGCTGGCAAACGTGTTCGCCCAGGCCGAAGCGTTGGCCTTTGGCAAGACCCCCGATCAAGTCAAAGCCGAAGGCACCCCCGATTGGCTGGTGCCCCATCGGGTCTTCGAAGGCAACCGGCCTTCGAATACCATCCTCGCCCAACGACTGACACCGGAAATTCTCGGCGCACTGGTGGCCCTTTATGAACACAGCGTTTTCACGCAAGGCATCATTTGGAATATTAATTCGTTTGACCAATGGGGAGTGGAACTGGGCAAAGCGCTCGCCCAGCGCATCATTCCCGAATTGGAGAGCGACGCGGAACCCAAACTCAAACATGACACTTCAACCAACAACCTGATCCGGCGTTACCGGAAAATGAAAAAATCAAAATGAATAGCTATACTTCGATGCAATTGGGCATGATTGGACTGGGGCGCATGGGCGCCAACATGGTTCGGCGGCTGATGAAGGGTGGCCATCAATGTGTCGTCTATGACCGCGCTCCACAAGCGGTGGCCGATTTGGCAAAGGAGAATGCCCAAGGCGCCGCTTCACTGGCCGACTTTGTGAAGAAACTGGCGAGGCCGCGGGCGGTCTGGCTGATGGTGCCCGCGGGAGTCGTGGATGCGACCATCCGCGAGTTGGTTCCGCTCCTCGAAAGCGATGACATCCTCATTGACGGCGGCAACTCGTATTACGTGGATGACATCCGGCGCGCTAAGGAACTGGCCTCGAAAAAGCTTCATTATGTTGACGTCGGCACCAGCGGCGGCGTCTGGGGTCTGGAACGGGGTTATTGCATGATGATCGGCGGCGAAAAAGACGTCATTCAACGTCTCGACCCGATTTTTGCCACCCTGGCCCCCGGCATCGGCAATGTTCCCCGCACGCCAGGACGCGAAAACCTCGGCGGCACGGCCGAACAGGGCTATCTCCATTGCGGTCCCAATGGCGCCGGTCACTTCGTCAAAATGGTCCACAACGGCATCGAATAC
>JASHVW010000391.1 GCA_030044395.1 Verrucomicrobiia bacterium | reverse complement strand
AAAATTCCACGGGCAAATGTGGATATGGCGTCAAGCCCGCGCTCACGATCCTGGTGGGCACGAAAACCGGCGTCCCGTCCCTGTCCCCGTCCTTCGTTGCATCAACCAGCCGCCCGCTAAAGCCGCGCACTTTCCGCCCATCCACCAGTTTGCGTCCTTCCACGAGGTCCATTCCCTCGTTGGTGAAAACCGGCAGTCCGTAAATTCCTTTCTCGCGCACCTCCATATCGGCGAAGACTCCTTTGGGTTCCTTGTCCGGATACCGGCTCTCCAGCCCGGGCATATCCGGATGGCCCAGGTAAATATTGCAACCGCGGATGAACTTATTGAGGCCGGCGCGCGAATTATGAAACTGTGCCACCATCATCTCCGCGGAATCCCTGGTGATGCGCTGGATCGCTCCTTGCCGCTTAAGTCGTCCGTCGCCGGTGGGCAGCAACGCTTCGCTTGGAAAATCCCCCAGCGGCGCAATCATCGCCCATCCATCGGAGTCAATGGTCAGTTCGTTCACAAATCCGAAAAGGGCGAAGGGCTGCGGGGATGGAGGATTGAGGATGGGAGATGGATTCATTTGATTTTAGTCACCGGTGCATCCGTCGCGCCCTTGCTGTTTCGCGCCTTTACGTTCGAGTTTTCGTTTCGCACGACGCGACTTAACCACCAAATGAAGAAACTGTCATGTTGCCCGGGAACGTGATTTTTAGGACGGAAAGCGTTGAATTCAGGTGTTGGGAGTGATATTTGCGGGATTGGTCTTGTCCGGCAACACGCTGTATGGCACGGCGACGTATGGCGGCGCCAGCGGCTATGGCACAGTGTTCGGCGTGACAACCAATGGGACGAACTTTTTCGTCCTGCATACTTTCTCCGGCGGTGATGGCGGAGCCAATCCGGTCGCCGACTTGATTTTATCGAACGATGTAATTTACGGCACGGCGGAAAATGGCGGCGCCAATCTAAGCGGCACGGTGTTCGCCTTGTCCATAATGCCGTTGTCGGCCGCGACAATTTCATCGCCCATCCGCTATCGAACGGGCGGTTTGAGATGCTACTCCACGGCGTTGCGGGCCAAAGCTATACGCTGCAAATGTCCACCAGCTTGAGTTCCACCAACTGGACGAAGCTCTTTATTACCAATAACGCGGCAACCAACTCGTTCTACGTGACAAATCCAAACGCCACGAATTCAGCACGATTCTATCGCTTTTTAATCGGTCCATAACAAGAGTGTCAACGGAGCGGACATAATTAAGCGAATGCGGCCCGGTTCAGCGTTAATTGAAAATGGGTTTTGGACTCAAGTCATCAGGGCTATTTGTTCCTGTCGCTTTCAATGCATTTACCTGCGGTAAATGAAAAATGTTCCAGGTTCGCTCAAACCCTTCAGAGTAGCATCACTTTGTGTTCCTGATTTTCCTGGTGGAACGTTATCGGAGAAGTCCGGCCTTTTTCAACGTATGCTTCGCCCACCAAATTGGACTGATGTTGGCCCATCCGGAACTTAGTTTTTTGATCGACAGATCCTTGTAAACTCCTGTTGTATCGGTAAATGAAAAGCAGGCGTCCGCGCGCTTTTGCATCAAAAACTGATCAAAGGGAAGAGCGACGATGGGCAATTCCATGGCCTCAGCAAAATAGACGCTGAACGGACACACCAACGTGGGCTCGTAGTGGGAAGGGTGCTGCCAGACGTTCTTTGCAAAATCATCGCCACCTATGAATCCATCCATTTTGATCTTGGGCAGCACCTTGATCAAATCAATGGTTATCCCGCGCAACGTATGGTCACCATCAATGTAGGCGAAATCGAGTGAGTCATCAGGGATCGATCCAATCATTTCCCTGGTTCGGCCGCGGAGCACCACCCTTTTGGCGGCGGCGAACTCTGTTTTTTGCACGGACTCCTCATAAGCACGGTCCAGCAGTTCTTGTTTAAGGTTAAGCGGTTTGTCCCAATCCGGCAGATGCGCCCAAGGATCCAGCATGTAATACCGTTTGATTGCGTCGCACTCCTGGAGCAAATGTTTCGTGAAATCCGCCTTCCAAATGCCCACTTCAAGGACGGTCCGGGCGTTTGCGGCCCGAAGAAAATTCACCCACAGATCAAGTCTGGTGGTTGCGCCTACGACCATTTGCCGCAATTGTGGATCCTCGATTTTAATGGCGTTGGTAATATTGTTGTTTACCGGTGGCTTCAAGACGAAATTTCCAATGCGTTTCTTGTCCGTTACCGGCGTGGACTGCTTTCCCAATTATCACGCTGTTCCGAAGTTTTGCAAGCTCTTAGTGGCTTGTTCGCTCATTCGAGTGAAGCGAGCTGCGCAGGCCGTTCACACCGATGCAATGGCTCAATTTCTGCGCGGTTTGAAATCAAGTTTTCCCAATCCCATTGCAACGCGAGCGCTACGCGACTGCCGATCGGCTCTCAAATTCGCGAAGCATCCGGACGACTGCGGTTGACCTCCGCTTTCATCTGCGGACGGCCGCCTCGCACTATTCCTTCGGCGTTGGGCGTTGAATGTCAAGTGTTGAATGTTCATATTCTCCTCCTGTTCTGAACATCCAGGCATCTGCCTGATGGGGGTCATAGGTAAAGCAATAAGAAAACTCCCTGCCGGTTGCCCACAGGTAAAATTTCTGCGGATTGTCATTCACCGCGCTCGATTCAAGCGCCGCCGAAAACTGCCGTGACACGACGAGGACGATGGCCGGCAATGATATCATCACCAGCAGCACAAGCGACTTCTGCCAACAACTGCTCGTCACACTCTGATAGACACCGACGATTGGATTTTTGTATATTCCCTGCTTACCGACTTTGCACCCCAGCATATCGCGTGTGCAACATTTGCGGTGCGGTCGTTCACGGCGATTTCAAATTTCCGACGTTTTCCCGAGAGAGTCGCGTGGCTGAAGTTTATGGCGCAATTCGTGCTTAACTCCGTTGACCTTTTGCCACATGTTGCTTATAGTCTGCGACAGTCAAGGCGATTTAGCCATTTTTTGCAAAAGTAAAATGTCATCCAAACAAAAGCCGAA
>JASHVW010000390.1 GCA_030044395.1 Verrucomicrobiia bacterium | reverse complement strand
CGATAACGACAACAATGTCCCAGGCAACCCGCCTTTCGTGCAATACGCCATAGATTCGCGGTACACCAATGTGGTCAAACAGGTCGGAATCCCGTTCACCACGAATGCTCCCTCTGTTTGGTCGTGTCCCGAAATTCCAGGGTTGCCGTATCCCGATACCGTTAATTACCCGCAATGGATCATTGGCTACCAATATTTTGGCGGCATCAGCGAATGGTCGCCCGACGCTGCCGTCGGCGCTATCCCGGGAACCCACAGTCCGGTCAAGCTCAGCCAATCTAAATCGTATTGGTGTCTGGCGTCGGATTTGGATGCCAAAATCAACGATAAGTGGGGCGGTTCAGAGGCTCTTGTCACTTCGCCGGTGATCGACGCGACCTACAAGTATTGGCCACCGCATCGCAAAGGGAATGCTCCATACATGGCAGGCGGAAACGAGGTCTTTGTGGATTGTTCAGTCGAGTGGTGCAAAGTGGAGACGATGTACCAGTTTACGACTTGGACTGCTGTCAACAGCCTTTGGTTTTATCAAAATACGGCTGATTTGAGCCCGGCCTCGCAGGTCGTAGCCGGTCGTCTATTATGGAACCCCACTGTTAATGCACCTTGACCGGATGGCAAAAACGACCATCGTGAGTTTTGCTGATTAACTTTGCGCAGAACGGGACAGGCGGTGAAAGGTGGCTGTAGCCGCCGCGAGCAGGCGGGGTTTGAAGGTGGCCCGGCTTTTAACGCCGGTGATTCTCTGTAACGCCGGGCGGCTTCTGCGATGCCATCCGCCGTGCTTCTGTCCGCGGCGGCGTGGTGCATCTCTCGTTCTTGACGCAAAGCGATTATGGTCATATGGTACGTTGGTGAGTTAGGCGCCGGCAATTCCGGCGCCAGGCCGCGAAGTGAAAAAAAGATGAAGATATCTAAGAAAAAGCAGGTTCAAAGTGCGAGCCCGGCGTTTACATTGATAGAATTGTTGGTGGTCATCGCAATTATAGCCATTCTGGCCGCCATGCTGCTCCCAGCACTCGCCGCGGCGAAAAAAAGAGCGCAAGCCGCCCAATGTTTGTCAAACGAAAAACAGATGGTTTTGGCGTGGCTGATGTACGCGCACGATAACAATGACGCTCTGGTGATAAATGGAGACCTTGGGGATCAGCCCCCTTCGGCGACCGAAAATCCTTTGACAGATCCCCAACTCCAACCTGGAGGCCGATACGCACAATGGTGTCCGGGTGATTTGCTGAATAGTGGGGAGGTTTTGGGACCATATTATACGAATTGGGTTGAGGCGGGGCAGCTTTTTCCTTATCTCCGGAATATTAACGTTTATAAGTGTCCGGCTGACAATTCTTACGCTCCCTATGGTTCCCCGCCAACCTTCACCAGACCCGCCATACGATCCTATTCGATGAACAATTGGATGGGTCCCAATAACCTTTGGACAACAATCACCGGATACACGGAATACAAAAAATTGACGGGCATCACCTGGCCCAATCCCAGTTCAGCCTGGGTCTTTGTGGAAGAAAACCCCGCGAGCATTGATGATGGTTATTTTGCGATAGATCCGTCGGCTCCAACTTTATGGTATAATTCGCCGGCCGTATTGCATGGCACGGCAAGTTGCCTGGCATTCGCCGACGGACACGTTGAAACTCACAAGTGGACGGATTACAACATGATGCATGATGTGGATCCGCAAAGCCCTCCGGGATGCGATGTTCCAGCGCAGAAAGGTTGCGGGGATTTGCCATGGTTTATTTCCATAAGCACGGCGCCCATTAAATAGGTTATTCTCGAATAATGTGTCATGGGTTCCGTGACGTTTATAATGGGTAAACATCCAACATGCACTCGGCCTGTCGCGGAGCGACGCTGGAAATTAGCTAGCCACAAGGTGGCTGGTAATCGTCCACAAAAATTTTCCCGTCCCGGTGGGACGGTGGACCTGTCCGCCATAGCTTCTGAGCGACGGTGGAAATGTTCCTCCGTTATTCACTTCTACGAGTTTCCATCCGGCGTCCTTGCAGAGACGAGCCTATTGATGCGCATTCGCCAGACACTTCCAGTCTGGCTGATGTCCCATGTCGCTCCGCGATACCTTCACTTTACCCATTACAGACGTCGGGGAACCGTGTCATGTGGTTATCATGCGGTTATATTGAGTCTATGCTGTTGAATTGCTGCCGTGCTGGAATCTTGGGCAGTTGGGTTGCACTCGCTTCAGGTTTGGGTCTTCTTTTCGGATTGACTTCCGCAAGCCAGGCGCTCGCCGGAAACGTCCTGGCCAACCCTGGCTTTGAAACCGGCGACTTGACCGGCTGGACAACTTATGGAGCGAATAACTATGTCATTTCAAACAGCGCAATCGCCCACAGCGGAAGCTGGTTTTACAAGGTATATCAGGCATTCAACGGCCAGGTAAACACAACCGGTATTTATCAGGATTACATCTCAAACCCGGGCATGACCTATGCCGCCGACGGATGGGCTTACACCCTTTCCAGCGACGTCCTGGCGGGACAGAATGTCGCATGGCTGGAAGTGACCTTTCGCGATGACGGCGGAAATATCCTGGCATTATATCGGTCGTCTTTGATAACCACCAATGCCATCGCCGCCGGCGCCTTTCCCGAAAGTACCTGGGTGAATTTGTCAGTAACCAACCAGTACGATCCAAACAGTCTCCAGATTACCAATACAGTGACACGCTTGACCGCCCCCGTTGGAACCAGTTTTGTTCGATGCCAAATTGTATTTCAAGGCGACCAATACAATTCGAACGGCTCGGTCTATTTTGATGATTTGACCCTGAACCAGCTCAGCGCTTCCTACTTTGGAACCAACTGGAATATTGTCTGGGATGACGAGTTTAACGGAACGACTCTGAACACAAATAACTGGACTTTTGACATCGGCAACGGATTCTATTCCGGCAGCTATTATGTCTCCGGCTGGGGCAATAATGAACTGGAATACTACACCAGCCGCACAAATAATGTCTATGTCGCCGGCGGCCTGCTCCACATCCATGCTCAGGAGGAATCCTATGACGGACAGAGTTATACGTCAGGCCGGATCAAGTCGCTCGGATTGTTTTCAAAAGAATACGGGCGCTTTGAATGGCGCGCCGCGTTGCCGCAGGGCGTCGGTTTTTGGCCCGCGCTTTGGATGTTGCCGGAAAATTCCCCCTATGGCGGCTGGCCCAATTCCGGCGAAATTGACGTCATGGAAAATAACGGCGCTGTTACCAACCAGGAGGGCGGAACAATCCACTTCGGCGGCGCCAGTGGCGACGATGTCTACTTCGGGCAAACCTACACGTTTTTGACGGGCGATTCGGTCACGAATTTTCATGCTTATCTTCTGCAATGGACGACCAATTCGATCCAATGGTTTGTGGACGGCCATCTTTATGAAACCCAAACGAATTGGTGGAGCAATGTCGGAACTTCCGACACCACGTATCCCTATCCGGCGCCCTTCAACCAGCCATTTTATATTTTGATGAATCTCGCCATCGGCGGCAATTATTTGGGCAATCCCGACACCAATTCAATCAACGCCAGCCTGCCCGGCGAAATGCTCGTGGACTACGTCCGCGTCTATGACCAGACTGCCCCGCTCCAAATCTCCACGGTCCAATCGAATGGCTACGTTATCTTAAGTTGGCCCACCAATATCGTTTGCCATTTGCAGGAAACATTTTCATTGACCAGCACCAATTGGTCCGACGTGGATTTAGCGACAAATCCATATGCCATATCACTTGGTTCAACGGGAGAAACCTTTTATCGGCTGGAATCACCGTAAACCAGGAACATCCCAATTCCCCCTCTCCCAGCGCGAGGGCATGGGTATGGGTAGGGACGGCGCGCTGCGCCGTCCCCGCCCGTACAGCGGGCGGAACTTACGCGGTAGGCGTCCGAGGTTCACGGGAAACCTCCTTTCCTCGGCACGACGAAATGAGCCCGCGAACCCATGCTGTCATCCGCCGTTCCAAGCAATTCCCCCTCCCAGCGCCGGAACGATTCAGATGGCCAAACGCCTGTGTTCTCAACCGCTTTAGCGGTTTTGGGCTGCGGATAAACCGCTTATGCGGTTCTGGATTTCTGGACGCCTTTACTCGCCCCGCTAAAGCAGGGAGTTAATAAAATGCCCGTAAATCCCCAGTTTTTCCGTGACTCAAACCCTCTCATTTTTTGAGATGCGCCCTCTGTTGAATTTGGGCGAAAAAGCGTTTGACTAAATCAATTGCATACAATACGTTTCGACGTCATTGGTTGGCATCACAGTAATTGCAAAAAATCGCATGAAATTGCTAGGCCGAATCGGAGTTGCCAGCACCGGGATAGCCGGTTTCTTGGCAATGAACGCCCAGGGCCAAAACCTTCTTGTTAATGGTGATTTTGAAAACTCGGCAGGTTTTACCCCAAACCCCATTACATCGTCTACCGTCAATGATGGATGGGCCACATTCGGCCTCGCAAGTCAAAGCAGCGCGGAAGCTGAAAGCGGCAATTACTCCTTGCTGGTACAAAACGTTTCGGGTAATGATTATGATCCGCAGGGTGCATACGAAATTATCAATGATATTGCACCAGGCCTGCAATACATTCTCAGCACGTATTTCCTGACTGATACGGGCACCACCTATGGCACGCCTGTGGATATTCAGCTCAATTTTGGATATTTTTCAACACCAAACACTTTTACTGTCCTAGGCACTTCCAACTGGGGTTTCGGATCCCCGACATCAACTTCCGGTTCTATTCCGACCGAAGATACCTGGTACCAGGGGACTGTTAGCGGTACGGCTCCTGTCGGAACAGTGGATGCTGAAGTCTATCTGTTCTTTATGGATGATGCTCAAACGACAACTGAAAATGTCTATTTTGATAATGCCACTTTGGAAGCAGTGCCCGAGCCTTCCACCCTGGCTGTTTTGGGTCTGGGTCTCGCCGTTCCGGCTCTCTTCCGGCGCCGCAAATACTGAACAGCTCATTTGACAATTAACCACTCGATTTTATCGGGTGGTTTTTCTGTTTTATTAGAGCATTGATAGAAAAGATGTAGCGCTGAGCCGCAAGGATTTTTGGCTTTGGCAAGGCTTCGGCGAAGGCGCAGGTGTCCATCGGACACCCTGTAACTGCCTGCCGCGCCGTAGCACTTCAACCTCTAAAAGAGGTGTGTAAAGGCCTTCGGCGAAGGCCGGAGCCGAAACGCCGCCAAAAACCAAAAAGACCGCGGTCCCATGGATTCCTCACTCAGCGCTACAGCTTTTATGGAAATGCTCTAGCCGCACAATCTAATTAATTAAAAGACCGGACGTCTTATGAATTCTGTTTCCAGGCGACGTTTGTGGCTCATGCGCTTTTTTGCGATAATCTTTGTTCCGCGCCCTTTTTCCTGAACTCCGAATTCGTCGTCACCGGCACCGTCAGCGGGCCGGTCAGGTTTTGTCGCTTGGAGCAGAAGCCTTGAACCGGGTTGGCGATGGCGTCAAGACCTGTGTAAAAACCGGGAGCGGGATGACGTGACGGAAAATTTGCTTGAGCGAGCGGGCCATTTCGGGCTTTAATCACACCAGTGGAGAGATGGCCGAGTGGCTGAAGGCGGCGGTTTGCTAAACCGTTATACGGTCAAAAGCCGTATCGGGGGTTCGAA
>JASHVW010000389.1 GCA_030044395.1 Verrucomicrobiia bacterium | reverse complement strand
CCAAAAAGAATATGCCACCCGCAAAAGCCATCCTGGTTTTAATTTTTGGCGGCGATAGTTGGCCATTATACAAAATACACGGCGCGGAAAATTGCGGCCGGCCTGACGAGAAACCTGCATAGCATTGCATGATTTTATCACCGCCACCAATCGCGTCAATTCCAACAACACCGCCACGATAATCCCGCAGAAGGATTGTGCATGGGTTAAGTTTGCATCAAAAGTGACGACGCCGGAGATTTTACCCGGCACCGTTCTTGTGAGTCCGTGATTTTTCCATAAAAAACGGCGCCGGTTTCCCGGCGCCGTTGTGAGTTATCCAGAGCTTACTGTGGCGCGTTGCTCTTATGGCGACACCACGTTGGTCGAGAGCAGGAAGAACGCATTGGGCGCTGCCGGACCGGCGGCCGGCGGACTCGGGTTCGCGTTCCCACTCGCCGTAGGCAGGTCGTCCTTTGGTAACAAGACCCAGTATTTGCCGGCAAAAGTTGTCGTCAGGGGCATCACCCTGGGCGCATTGGTGTCAGTGTAGCCACTGTAGTACCCCGGATTGATCCAGTTGGTACCCACCAAATTGGTGGTCGTGGCGAGCGTGAAACCGTTGGCCGGCTGCGCCCAGTTCAACCACCAGACGTCGTTGGTCGTCTGAATGATCAAACTGGCGGGCAACGCGGATATACTGTTGTCAAACTCACCCGATGGGGTTTCGTTTGCGGTAATTGCGCCGATGTCGCTGCTTTCCTTGGTGAAGTCTTCGAACTCATTGCCGTCAACGACATTGCTGATCGCGATCTTCCCCCAATCCTCATACGCTCCTTCGCCCGTCGTGGAGTTGGGCTGAAGCCCAAAACCGGCAAACAAAGGATCGGCGAAGTCGGACACAACATTAGTGTCCGTAATCGTAAAGTTCGTCGAGCCGAGGATAACCTGGCCTGGCGCGACGACGTAGCCACTGTTGGTACTCGTAAACACGAGCGACCACAAGCCAACGGCCGTGGAGTTGGTGAACTCCGTGGCCGTAATGTTCGGGTTGGCACCCGGCAGGTTGGTCTTCCATTGGACGCTGGCCGTAACCTCGCCGCCTGCGATCGGATTGATTTGCATCCAAAACGTCGTAGGCCCGCTATAGTCGTCATACTCACCATCGGAGGTTGGAGTCGTGCCGCCCCCGATGAGTTCGACCATCGTTTGGTTGATGTTGGGGTTGACATCCTGGAGCGTGAATGAGTACGACACCGGGAAGTGCGCGCCCGGATCCACCCAGGACTGATTTTGATCAACGGTGTACAACAGCTCGCGATCATACGTATTCACGGCCGATCCGGCGAATATCCGCAGCCCGGGCTTTGCCCGCTGTGGGAGCTCCACCGTGGGCGGCGGTATCGGCGGCGCAAGCAGCGGTCCCGTGAATCTGATGTTATCCACATACAAAATCTGATTGCCGTCCAGGCCGCCGCCACCAACGTAGGCGTTCACGTCTTCGCCAATTATCGCGGCGCCAATATTGCCGTAATCGGGGTTGGAGCCGTTTAGGGGCATGTTTATATGGTGCCAGTTGGTGTCGGTGATGGTCACGTAGTCACCAGCGGGTTCCCAGTCTTGGCCAAATGCGCCAAAGGCCCGGATGCCGAGGCGGATGACGCCGAGAACGCCGGCGTCGTTCGTTGTCCCGATCGAGCTGGGGTCAAACTTCACGTCGGCCTCAAGATTGGTGTACTGTGGGTAGCCGATGCCTACCGATCCGCCCGGCACCAACGTGTAGTTGCCACCCCCTTGCTGCCAGAGGACCCACTGCTGGTATCCATCCACGGCAGGCCCGTTCCACGTGAAATTGAGAGCCATCGCTCCGTTGGCGTTCGTGTCGCCGCTGACGTTCACATCCGGATCAAAGGAAATGCTGGTGATTCCGTTGCCAAACCACTCTGACCAGACATTGTCAATATCGCCAGCGGCGTAGCTTTGCGCGGTTGGAAAATAATCGTCATTGGTCGGGTTTAAAGGTCCCACGCCGTTTGTGGAAAAGTCGTCCACCGTATAGACGAGCTGCGTTTGCGACTGGGACACGGTCACGTTGTTCATCCACCAGTAATCAGGCGCCCCACCGCCGTTGTTGGAACTAAAAATAATCTGAAGATAGCTGTAACCGTTGTTGGTAATCTGCGACAAGAGGCTTGCATAGTTAAGAGTGACGGTTTGCGTCTGCTCCGGGCTGCCGTTGTAAAAGTAAAAGTTGGGCTGAAATGGGCTGGTGCCATTGTTGGCGGTATTGCCCGTTGCCGACCACAGGTTGGTGTTGCTGTAAGGAACCGCCGCATATCCCCATGACCCATTGCAGTTGATAACGATTTGTGGGAGCTGCGAGTAGCCCCCGTTGGTCCAGGCTGGCACGGAGAACGTAAAGCTCAACAAATTGTTGGTGGCGAAGGCCTGCCACTGAGCTTGACTCAGGTTGAGGGTCAGGTTTTGGTCGTAACCGCCCGCTTCGGTGATTTGCAGACTTTGAGCGTATCCAGGAACGACGTTCTGCGCAAAGCTGTAGATGTTTGGGTATATTGGGAGATTGTCGCTGTATATGTTGGTGGTAACCGTGCTGGTAATGCCGGCGACCGACCCGTTATAGCCATTTCCTGAAAACGCCGGCCAATCTAGGCACCCGTCGCCACTGTCGTTTTGCCAGCTTGCCAGGACGGTCTGCCCGAGGGAGGCGGCCGGAATCATCAGCCAGGCCATACAGGTTGCCAGCCAAAAGGCTGCCGTGAGTTTGACTTTTTTTGGGTTTGTTTTCATTTTCTTTCCATGGTTTTGGTGGTTGTTTTGTTTTATCTTGAATTCAGTCGGGGTGGTAATTCAGAAGGTGCAGCTTTCATAATCAGTTTAAAGGGTAAGTGCCATGAGAAGCCAGCCATTGGGGGTCCTTGTCCCCTGTCTTATAAGTGTTCTTTATATTCAAAAAAACATCCTTCCATTGATGAAGTTCAGCATGTCCATCCGCAAATGAGAACGACGAGGAATTTCCATGATTGACCGCCGGCCTGTCGTTGACGCCGTCTCCGTCCAGAATATATTCGAACCACCCGTCATTCAGGCTTAACGGATTTTCGTCCAAAAGCACAAAGCAGTCCGAAGCGCTTAAGCTGGCTCTAAAATCAGAGAACTTCAAGAACACCTTGTACTCATTATCATTAGCTCCGTAGCTCGCATCCGCTCCTCCGGCGGTTCCGCACTGCAAATTCATGGAACATGACCGAACACGCAACTGTTTCCAGTGCGGGTCAAGGTAATGGTCCGCCGGGCAATGATACGCGCCCTGTGATTTTACATAGGGTCCGATGGAACCGATAAGGGTCACCCCGTAACCCGTCTGCCCATTCACCCCCAGATAAAAGGGATTCGTTGCGCATCCGGCCGGGTTCTCGCCAACATCTCCATTGTCAGCGGAGGCAAACGTCCCATCCTCCCAACAAGGTTTTTTCGTGGATGTATCGCCGCCGTCTGCGGGCGCCAGCGGAGCGTTGACGGGCATGTAATCGTTGTTATTACCGCCGTAAATGATGCATGCCACTTGCAACTGCCTCATGTTGCTCAAACAGGAAATTCCCTGCGCCCTGATTTCCGCTTGATTCAACGCAGGCAACAGCAACGCCGCCAGAATGGCAATGATCGCTATAACCACCAACAGCTCAATCAACGTAAAGCCGCGGGAAATGTCATCTTTGCAGCGTTTTGCAATCATATTGCTGTTGAACGGCCATTCGCATGCCCCATCGCCCTCGGCTTCCCATTTCGTCGGCGATATTTCGTGGGCGCCATCCGATGCACCGACTTGAACACGCGCGAAAAATAAAATTGATCGCGATAACCCACCATCGTGGCAACTTCCTTGACGCTGAATGACGTTGAATCCAGCAATTCACGAGCGTGGTCCATGCGTAGACGGATGAAAAAATCAATCGGCGTCCGGCCAATCTGCCGTTTAAACAGGGCAAAATAATGCGAGGGCGAAATTTCCGCCTGTTCCGCCAGCGCCGAAATATGCACGGGCTTGTCCAGGTGCTTCGTCATATACACAATGCTGCGCCGGATCCGGTCGGCGATTTCAGAATGGAATCCATCAGGCCACTCGCCCGGGAAATTGGTCCCCGTTAACTTCAGTGGTACTAAAGAGTCATTCTTCATGCAAAAACGCCCGGGCTGACGCGTCCCCCACCCCATTCCATTCCGCGGGATAACATCCCCCGAAGAAGGAACAGCATCACTTACTACATGTGCGGGCAAAACCACAGTTTACTTGAGGTTACCAAAATCTATTTGCCAACCGGCCGACAACATTACCACGATAACTCTAACGTTGTGTTTACAACGTTTTGCGCCGCGGGCTTTTGTATTTTTACTTTACCAGAGAACATTCCACCATCAATAGGTGGAAACACCTATGTTTACAGTAGTTTTGTCCATCAATAGGTGGGAACACCTACCCTATAGGCATGGACTATTCTACTATCAAGAGGCCCGAGGTTGAGAAGCGGAAAAGGCCGGGTGAAGGTAATTATTTCCTCTGCCCCTACGGTCCTATCTGTATCTGGTAGAACCGGTCGGCGTTTGTGGCATTCGTATCGGTAATGGTGAACGGTGTTGCCGGAGAATCAGTGATATACAGGGTCTGCCAACTCAGCAGGTTGGTCGACGTCAAGAGGCTATAGTCCGGCCCTTGCGGCCCGGCGACCGTCAGGGTGAATTGGCCCCGTCCAAACGAAGCATTCCACGCTGCGCTCAGCACCGGATTCGTCAGGGGATTCACGATCACACTAAAGCTGTCGGTGGCGCTTAAATCTGCCGGATCGTCGTCTGTGGCCTCGACCTCGATGACATTGGTGGTATTCGCCTGGCTGACTGATGGACGCCAGGTGAAGACCCCATCCGTGGAATTGAGCGTTGCATTCGCCGGCAACGCACTGGCGGGACTATATGTCAATGAATAGGGTGGCACATCTGAAGCCGTGGCGGAATTCGTCACCTGCACGGTCACATCCACATTAACCGTTTGATTCCGCACCGCCGCGAAAACAGGCGGCGCACCGGTGATGCCTTGTCCCACAAACGTCACGATGCTCATGGCGGGCACATCGTAAGTCAACGAGCCATTGGTGACAGTGACCGCCGTTTGCGGAGCCAGCGAGAGTGAGGCGGAGGTGATCCACGGCGTCACTGAGGCAGCCGTAAAATTTGTCAGATTGAACGTCTCAATTACGTCGGTCAATGCGTTGGTATTGACGACGACGATTGCAAAAGCCGGCGATGCCGAATCCTTATAGGCGCTAATCAAGGCCGAAGGTTGGGACGAGGTGGCATCCATGCGGTAGAAGTTCGGGCGCACAAACCGGCTGTATTGGCCGAACGCAAAAAGGCGTTTGGTGGGATTGGCGCTGGTATCCAACAGTCCTTCATTGCCGGAGCCATCAGCGACGAGCCACCAATAATGATAGGCATTGGCCTGCGCCTGGGTCATGTATTCATAAATCCTTTGGGCATAATAGACGCCATTGTCAATGCTGCTGTCGCTGCCCGAGAGCAGCGCCACTTCGGTTTCCCACAAGGCTTTCCCCGATACAGACAGCGCCGCCGGTGTCGTTTGATCGCCGACACTATTGTCAGCCACGTAATCGTGGTCGGCGATGATACTTACATCTGCCGCTGCATTTGGGTCGTCCAATGTCGGTGTATAAAGAGCCGTGTCACCAGACCAATCTTCGCTTTCCGGAATGATGATTTTTGTGGAACCGACACCTTTTGCAACCAGCGCGGCATAAAGATTGGTGGCAAAATCGTGGATTTGCGAACCGGTCCATTGACAGGCCTCGTACGTGTTTACATTCGCGTCCGGTTCGTTTTGAACCGAAATTGCGTACAAGTTAATGCCCTCCTCTTTCATGCTTAGCACATAATTGGCCTGTTGGCTGGCATAATTGATGTTCGTCACGTTATCTCCGCTGCCGAGGAAGCTGCCGCCGTTCACCGCGTTGGTGATCGGAAGGGAGTCATAAATATCGTTCGTGCTCTTGAAGCCCACGGCCGGCGTCCAGGGTGTGCTCCAAACCCGCGCGCCATACGACTGGGCCATTTGCATAATGGAGGTTTCCGAGGTGGTGGGAACGGCGCTCGCGGAAGTCGAGCTGGCATAGACGATATGGTTGCGCAGCAAGGAAAGGCCCACGCCATTATAAGTGCCGGAATCATAGCTGATGTTGTTATTCGTGGAAAAGAGCAGTTCGCCTTCCGCCGTTGAAAGACTCGATTCCCAGGCAGACGATGCGCCGAATCCGTCAATCCGTTGATGCACATTATTCCAATCAACAAGGGAAGCGCCATTAATCGGTTCCGGCACTCCCTCTCCAGTCAACTCCACATCATCCATGAACATTTTTGAGGTCCCCGTCAACGCGTTGCCATAGGTTTCCAGTTGAACCTGGATGGCATAAATGTTCGCGCTCACATTGACCGGGATTGAATAAAGCATCCAATTCGTATTGCCCGCCTGCGGATGATAATAGGTTCCAATTTGCGTGGTCGAAGAATCGTTGGTAGCCGTCGCCAGATAAAAGGCAAGAGAACCATACGAGCTTGTCGAAGCATTCGTCGGGGAACCCGGGGCGAAACGGATATAGCAGGAAAAATTGGTGATGAGTGCGCCGTTCAGCGGGATGCTGAAGCCGCCCCCGCCAAACGCGCTCCAGACAACACTTTGTTGGCTCGCCCCGGTGAAGCTGCTGATGATTTCCAATGAGCCGGAAGTTGGACTGTTGCTGACATCGCTGGAACTCCACTCGTTGGTCACATATTGATCGGTTCCATACGGCCAAACTGTCCAGGCACGAGGATTGGCGGACGCAGCCGTGTCAAATGTGAAATTCGTGTAGATAATCTGGCCTTGGCACGTCCCACAGAATAGCGCGAGCGAGACGACCGGCGAAATTCCAATAAAATATTTGAGCGGCGATATGTTCACGGCATGAGGTTGAAAAATTGGCGGGGAGCGATGCGCGAATCAAGCGGCAAAAAAGAGATTGAATTTCAGCATAAGTTTTTTGCCTGCGCTCATGTGCTCGGCTAATCTACACATTTATACCGGAATTTCAACCGGCCGCCTTCAAAATTACATGTAAAATCCTCTTGTAGCCAACGCCATACGTCGAACGTCGTATTCCTTTTTACTTTTCATACACACAAAATTGTAGTATCCCGATGCGCATGACCTGAATGATGCCGCAGGGCTTCGCTCCCTGAACGTTTGTTCTATGGCCACAGCCTTTGCCGGACCACAAAATACATATTATGGAAAATCCGCTTTTCAAAAAATTCCCAAAAATCGGGATCCGTCCAGCCATTGACGGGCGTCTGGGCGGCGTGCGCGAGTCGCTCGAATCACAAACCATGAATCTTGCGC
>JASHVW010000388.1 GCA_030044395.1 Verrucomicrobiia bacterium | reverse complement strand
CTATCCCCTGCCCCAAACCATGCCCGGAGTCGCCGTCGCCGCGGCGGTGGCTGTTTTGGTCCCGATTTCCGCGGCCGCCTGGCTGGCGCGAAAACAATTCCCCTATTTTCCCATCGGCTGGCTCTGGTTTCTCGGCACCCTGGTTCCGGTCATCGGTCTCGTGCAGGTCGGCAATGCGGCAATCGCCGACCGCTATGCCTATTTTCCATCCATTGGAATTTTTCTGATCGTCGCCTTGGGTCTTCGGGATGCAACCCGGCGATATCATTTCCCCCATCAACTCGTCGCAGCAGGTGCGATCGTGGTCCTGGTGGTTTGCCTGGCGGTGACGCATCGCCAAATAAACTTCTGGCGCGATGACATCGCCCTTTTCTCCCACGCGCTCGAGGTGACTCCGGACAATGTAACAGCGCGGCTCAATCTTGGCCTCGCGCTGGAAAAAGCCGGGCGCAAGCCGGAGGCCATGGAGGAGTATCGCCGCACACTGAAATTAGACCCTCAAAACGTCGAGGCGCACACGAATCTGGGCAACCTGTTGGATGACGCCGGCCATCCCCAAGAGGCGCTGGCCGAATATCAGACCGCGTTGCGGCTGGACCCGGATTCCGCGGTCACCCATGACGACCTCGGCACCCTGCTCGTCCGGATGGGAAATTATGATGAGGCCGTGGTACAATATGCGGACGCGGCAAAATTAGACCCCACGGACTGGCATACGCCCTATCTCATGGGCAAGGGCTTGCTCAGACAAGGCCAGGACACAAAGGCAATTCCCTTTCTTCAGCAGGCCCTTGAATTGGCGCCGGATAATTCCCACCTGTTGAATTTCTACTCGCAGGTCCTCGCTTCGGACGAAAATTCCAGCGTTCGCAACAGCCAATTGGCGTTGGTCCTTGCGAAAAAGGCAAACGATCTTTCCGGTGGAATCCAACCGGACGTGCTGCAAACGCTGGCGATGGCCGAGGCGGCTATGGGGCAATTCGACGCGGCGCAACAGACGTCCACAGACGCCAGAACGATCGCGCAGACCCTCGGATTGACGAACCAGGTGGAAGAAATCGGCCGGCAATTGCGGCTCTACCAGGACCATCAGCCGTTCCGCCAATCCTTCACCAATGCGCCGGCGGAAAATTTGCCGAAAGAATAAACTTCGCTTCGTGCGCTCAAATCAATAAAAAGAACCGATGTCTCGACCGCGCTTAATCGCCTTGCTGCTCGCGCTGGGCACCTTGTTGGTTTATTTGCCGGTGACCCGCCATCAATTCGTCAATTATGACGATGGCGGTTACGTCACGGAAAATCCGACTGTAAAGGCCGGCCTGACGTGGCATGGCGTCAAATGGGCGTTCACCACATGGGTGGTCGGCAATTGGCATCCCGTCACCATGCTGTCTCACATGCTCGATTGCCAATTGTTCGGGCTGAATTCCGGCTTGCAACATTACGAAAATGCCCTGTTCCACGCCGCAAATACCGTGCTCCTCTTTTGGCTTCTGCTCCGGCTGACTCAACGCCACCCTGAAAATAACCTTGCGCCGCCATCAAATACCCTTTGGCCCAGCGCATTTGTGGCCGCGCTGTTTGCCTGGCACCCGCTCCACGTGGAATCAGTGGCGTGGATTGCGGAACGAAAGGACGTTTTGAGCACATTTTTTGAATTACTGGCATTGATGTGCTACGCGCGCTGTGTGACGAGTGACAGGCAGTCCTCCATCCTCCATTCTTCGTCGTACTGGTTGGCGCTGTTTTTTTTCGTTCTTGGCCTCATGAGCAAGCCGATGCTCGTCACAATGCCATTTGTAATGCTGCTGCTCGATTTTTGGCCGTTGGGACGCTTCAAAGCTTCGCGGGCCTGCCCGTCAACCGGCAACAGTTCCACGGAATCAATGGGCGAAAATTCTCCAGTTCAAACATTGCTGCGCCTGACGCTTGAAAAATGGCCGTTCTTTCTCCTGACGATCATTTTTTGCGTCATCACCTTTTGGTCGCAACATGGCACCGGCGCAGTGAATTCCGCCACGGATTTCCCCCTCGGTTCGCGCATTGAAAATTCATTGATTTCCTACGGCCGTTATCTTTTAAAGACGATTTGGCCGGTGAATTTGGCCGTCATTTATCCCCTCTTCAAGCTTCATGGCGTCATGACCCTGCTGGCCGTCGCAATGGCCATTGCGTTGCTGGCGGTTTCGTGGCTCGCCTGGAAGGCACGGACGCGGTTCCCCTGGTTGCTGACCGGATGGTTCTGGTATCTGGGCACGCTGGTTCCGGTCATCGGCCTGGTCCATGTCGGCGGCGCGTCCATGGCCGATCGTTATTCTTATTTCCCCCTCGTCGGCATTTTCATCATCATCGCCTTCGGCGCGCGGAACCTGATGACACGATGGCAGATTGGAGCCGCCGTGCCGGCCACTGTGGCAACGCTTGTCCTGGTCGCGTGCATCACCCTCACTGAACGGCAACTGACATATTGGCAAAACAGCGTCACCCTTTTCGAACATGCCATCGCCGTTACGCAAGACAATGACATCGCCCATTCCAATCTGGGTTTGGCGCTCGAAAAAGAAGGCGATCAAAGGGACGCTTTGGCGCAATTTAAGGAAGCCCTGCGCATCTCGCCAAACAGCGACGCCATGCACAATAACATCGCCGATTTATATTACGATATGGGCCGGACCAATGAAGCGTTGGAAGAATATAACAAGGCGCTGCAATTGGACCCGCGCGCCGCGTTCGCCTGGATCAATATCGGCAATGTGGATGCGGCGCTTGGCCATTTGCCCGACGCAATGACGAATTACAACCAGGCCGCCCGGTTCGATTCAAGCGACGCGGAGATACCGTTTCTTATTGGTAAAACGTTGCTGGCCGAAGGGCGCGATGGCGACGTCATTCCGTATTTTCAGAAGGTATGGCGGCTCGACCCGGATAATTTCCAGACGCTGACCTATATGGCGCGGGTGCTGGCGTCGGACGAGAATCCAAAGGCCCGGAATGGCCTGGTGGCGTTGGCGATGGCGGCCAAGGCCAATGATCTGACTGGCGGCATTCAACCGGCCATCCTCGACACGCTGGCGATGGCTTACGCCCAAATTGGGCAGTTCGACGAAGCCCAAATTGCCGAGAAGGATGCCATCAAACTGGCGGCGGCGCCGGAACTGAAGGGCGATTTGCCGGGGATGAATGAGCGGCTGAAGCTCTACGAAACTCACCAGCCGTTCCTGCAATCATTTGCTGAATTGTCAGCATCCGATCATTCGCTCAATAGCGCGCCGATGCTCCTGGTCATGCCCGGAAACTGAAAGGTACGGGTAAGTTTCAATCGGGGCAGTAGGATAATACGTTCCAACGGGAAAAATTCCGCAAGCAATTTTCCATTCGTCGCCGCTGACGAATCCGGTTTCCGCGCTGCCATCAAAACCACTTTGGCGCGGGACCGGAGATTCTTCGGAAGGGCATCGAGCGTCAACAATACGTGATTGACGACGCCGAGCCGGTTTGGCGCAACGACAACGGGCTTGGCGCGAAGAGCTGAAATCAGGTCGCGGGAATTAAACTCCGCGGCATTCCCGCCGAGCGGACTCAAGAGGCCGCCCGCGCCTTCAACGATTAATAGATCGAATCGCTTCCGCATCGCCCGAATCCGGGCAACGACTTGCGCCAATTCAATCTTTCTATTCTCCTCCCGGGCGGCCAGCAGCGGCGCAAGTGGCGCGCGAAAATACCAGGGGTTGATTTCGTCCAGCGCCAGCGCGCCGTTTATTGCCGAAAAGATCGTTCGCGCATCACCTCGTCCGCCCGAGCAGATGGGCTTGAGCGCGACGGCGTTGACGCCGCGGGCCCGCAGGCCTTTCAGGAACAGACAGGTTAAAACAGTTTTGCCAACGCCGGTGTCCGTGCCGGTGATGAAATAAACCTGTTTCAACTGTTGGGTTGCGGCACGACCAAATAGGCGACCGCGCCGTTTTCCATGACCGGTTGATAATAAACGCCATCGGCCAGGTAATAGGTCGTTCCACCCATGATCACGGGGACGGCATCCGGCGGAAGCAAGGAAACGATGGCTCCCATCGGCGCTGCCACAACGACAAAGCTGCCATCGGGTTGTTGAAGGTAAAAGGCGCCCGCCGCATAATAGTAAACCGTGTCGCCCACCACGACGGTTTCCGTGTCTGGCGGCAATTCGGGGATGTCCGCGTCCACCGGCGGAGCTATCACCACATAACCGGCGGGTCCAGTATCATAAAAAATACCTCCGAAATAAAAATAATCATGTCCCCGGATGCCAATCCGGCGCCAACCGTCGGGCAATTTGTCCATTCTCATGCCCGGACGGAATCCGGACCAGTAAGCGGACTGGCTGCGTTCCTGCGCAATGTCCATGCGCTGACGGTCGGCCTGGTCGGTGCGCGCCTGCTCGACCGCCACCGGGCCGGGCCGGGCGGCGAAACGTGGTTGTTGCGCCGGCGCCGGACGATTCTCAGGGCGCATCACCTGGCTGGGCGCCGGGTTTTCCGGGTGGGCTTCGGGGCGCATCGCCTGCGCCTGCGGGCGCGGCGCGGGAGCGCTGCTGTGATTGCTCCCACGAATGCTTCCCCAGCCGGCGTGAAGGCGGAAATTAAAGGCGCTCACAAGCAACAAGGTCAAGGCGAGACGCGGATAAGAATGAAATTTCATAAACAGGGTTATTTCGCCTGATTGCGATTCGGTTCAACCTGGCGCATTTCGATTTTTGACGCTCCCGCCGGCGGCAAAAAGATAAAGTCTGAATCGGCGATGGGGCCGGTGATGTCCCAATGCGTGAGGAACGCTGTGAATTCGGGTTGGCCCGGTTCGTTTTTATACGTGATGACGAATTTTCGAATCAACGGTTGCGGCCCGTCTTCGATCCAGATTTGCCAGTCCACGTTGTCCTGCGTGAAAGCCAGATGATGACAGGGAACGTCCAGCACGGGCGAAATTCCATAATACCGCGCAGTCTCGATTTTGGCCGTGGCGTTCTCGTAAGGATTGCTCACCACAAGATCAATCAGCGGCAAATCAACGCCATATTCGTCGCGCGCGGCATCCACGGCGGCATCCAGCGTGGGCGGCATCGAAGCGGCACCATACCAATTATGCTTTCGGTCCAGAATCGTCAAAGTCTTTCCGTCATACCAGAAAGCCCGCGCGGCAAAGGGAGAAGCAAGCTCCAGCCGCAACCCATTTGGCCTCTTGACATCCATCTGCACAGAGCGGCTGAACTGAATTCTTTGGCCAGCGTCATTGACATGTTCCCGCCAAATTTCGCCCTTAAAGCTGAAGGCGGGTCTCTCGGCGAGAAAATCGCACGCTGAACGCAGGAGATCTTCGGCCTGCGGCGAAATAACTTCGTTCGCGGATGAGGCGGGCGGGGCACCCTGGGGAGGGGAACTGGCCGGCTCTTGCGCCGTGGCACAACCGGCGCACATGAGCAACAGGCCGCCACCGATGAAGAATAAAAGTTTCATGCAATTTCCACAGCAAAACTCCGAATCTTGGTTCCTCGAACAATAAGCGCTTTCAGGCGAATTGCAAGTCCAACCCGGACATCGCAATCCTGCCGGCGTTGTAAAACCGTTGACGGAACTGGCGCGGATTGGCTATCTTTTGCGGCTCGTTTAACGAACATTTTATCGTGAATATCTCCGTTGAAAATCTGGCGCCGTGCAAGAAATTGCTGCGGGTGGAAGTGGACGCGAAAACCGTGGACGAAACCTTCGATTCGGTCGCGAAGGAATTTCAAAAAGAGGCGGCCCTTCCCGGGTTTCGGCCCGGCAAGGCGCCCCGCGAACTCATCCTGATAAAATACGGGACTGAAATCAAAGACGAGGCAAAACGCAAACTCATTGGCGAGAACTATCGCAAGGCGATCGAGGAAAAGAAATTGCACACGCTTGGCCAGCCGGATATCGAGGAAATCCAGTTTGCGCGCGGGCAAAATCTTCAATTTGCCGCCACCATCGAAACCGCCCCGGAATTCCAATTGCCGGAATACAGAGGCCTGCCGGTCAAGCGCGAAGACAAATCCGTCACGGACGGGGACGTCGAGCGCGCCTTGAAACTGCTCGCGCAGCAACACGTGAAATTTGAAACCGTAGCCCGCGAATTGAAGATGGGCGACATCGCGGTGGTCAATTACGCCGGTGCCTGCGACGGCAAGCCGATCACCGACACCGCCCCGACAGCCAAGGGTCTGACGGAAAAGAAAAACTTCTGGCTGGACATCGAGCCGAACGCATTCATTGCCGGGTTTGCCGAGCAAATGACCGGGGCCAAAGCCGGCGAAAAGCGGACGGTGACCGTGGATTTCCCCGCCGATTTTGTGACCAGCGAACTCCGGAATAAAAAGGGCGTATTTGAAGTGGAAATTCTCGAAGTAAAGGAAAAAATCGCGCCGCTGGTGGATGATGAGCTGGCCAAAAAATATGGCGCGGAGAATCTGGAAAAACTGCGCGCCGGGGTGCGCGTGGACCTTGAAAACGAATTGAAATACTCGCAGGGCCGCGCGATTCGCGGACAGCTTGTCCGCCAATTGCTTGACCGCGTGAATTTCGACCTGCCGGAGACGGCCGTGGCGCAGGAGACGCGTAACGTGGTTTACGACATCGTGCGGGAAAATTCGCAACGCGGGGTTACGCGCGAGATGATTGAAAAACAAAAAGAGGAAATCTACTCGGCAGCGGGCCGAAACGCCCAGGAACGCGTGAAGCTGGCGTTTTTGGTGCAACGCATCGCCGAGCAGGAAAAAATCTCGGTTTCACAGGAGGAAATCCTGAAACGGGCGCAATCGCTCGCGGCGATGTACCAAATTTCGTTGGACAAATTCATCAAGGATTTGCAAAAGCGCAATGGCGTCCATGAGCTTTTCGACCAGGTGACGCACGAGAAGGTGCTGCAGTTTCTGGAAAACAACGCCAAGGTGGAAACCGTGCCGGCGTAGAGTGGAGCAAAAGGCCATCACCTCACCCGAACTGTCTTCGGAGCGCGGGTCTGTGACCCGCAGCAAGGCCCGCGTTTCTCAGACGCCATGAGTTGCTCTAAACGCGATCTGTTTGAGGAAGTTGCTGCGGCTCACAGAGCCGCGCTCCGTCCTATGGCAAATAACCATTTGGTTACCTGGGGATATTTTCCGGCGTCCGTGTTTGACGTATGGCGTCAAAAACCGCAGAATCGTCCGGCACGATGAAAAGTCTCGGAATCGTTTCATTTTTTTTCTCGGCGATTTTAACAATCGCGGCGCAGACCAATCCGCCCCCCATCGTC
>JASHVW010000387.1 GCA_030044395.1 Verrucomicrobiia bacterium | reverse complement strand
GCAAGGGAGATACCGGCATTCTTAGAACAATCAATCCCTCGATCCAAGGCGGTAGCCTCGCGCTCATTGAGTGAGACCGGAGCCGGCAATAGGCGATTCACTGGGGCAACGTCGTCTGTTGGCTGACGAAGGCAAATCAAAACCTGGCCGCCCCGCGCGAGCACGCCATCCACCCGATCTTTGATCTCATTCGCCTGGGGATCGGACAACCCCTCGCCGTCAATAATAAGCATTGTGGCCGAGGGCGAATCAGGGCCAAAAGGAACACCAATGTCTGTCATTCTGGCAAAAAGCTTTCCAGAGCGATCACCGATAAAGCCGACTGAAGTGATGGTGGTCTCATTGGTTGCGGGGGAAGGCGAAATAATTTGCGGATGGTCCCACGGACAGGGGAGGGGACCCTCTTTGGCCAAGGCAGCCTTCATGGCTTCAAACATTGCCATCGGCTTGTAGAGAGGCAGTTGTGGGTCCCACCCGGGATTGAGCGTTGTGCAATAGGGCGGCAGCCGCTCCGGTTGCATGCCGGGTTTGCCTTCCTGGAATGATTTGAAAAATACGCCGTCGTTCAGATTTGGCAGGCGGTTGAAATCATTGTAACCCAATGGCAGGTGTTCCAAGCCGAACCAAACCAATTCACTGGCTGAAAAGTACGTCAATAGAGGCCTGGCCATTTTCACGATATTCTGATAAGCATCGATTCCCAGCGCATTATTTCTTCCAGCGTAACTTTCATAGGCCGCCTCCCCATTAAACACTGCCAGCTCCGCCGGACGGGCGTAATACGTCCCGCCTGATTCGCCGATCATGAGAGGTTTGTCCAGATTGGCCGGCAATAGATCCAAGTGCAAACCAAGGCCGAAGTGCTTCGACCAGACGGGCAAGGTTCCCCGCAAATCCTGGTCGCCATCGCACGAAATCCATGGGCGCGTCGGATCAAGCTTGAGACCGGTTCGTCCGAAGGCGGTCAATTCCGAATAGTACCGATTACGATCCGCTTGACCCATGTCGTTGTAGTCAAAAATTGCGAACAACTCATTTCCAAAACTCCACCCAAAGACAGAAGGATGGTTCCGATCGCGCAAAATCAATTCATGATAGTGCCGGGCAAAACGCTTCCAGGAAACCGGATCTGTGAAATTGAGTCTGAGGGAACTGCCGAAGAGGGCGTCCTCATCAAGCACGACCAACCCCATTTCGTCCGCCAAGTCGAGATAATACGATGGCCAGGGCTGGGCATGAAGCCTGACCCCATTGCCTCCAACGTCTTGTATCATTTTGAACCAAGCCCAAGCGGTCCGGCGTGACTGCGTGAATACGCCAAAAGGGTGCATTATATCGGCAAAAATTTTGAACTTGCGTCCATTAAGGAGCAGGGCATTTCCTTGAATTTGAAATTGCCGCCAACCAAACCGTTGATACCGCGTATCAATAATCTGGTTTTCAGACTTAACCGTCAGGACCAAGCCATATAGATTCGGAGAATCCGGTGACCACAATTCAAGCTTGTCTCCAACGTTGGTTATCAATGTTATAACCGCGTTGGTGCCGGGGCCTATCCGGATCGTTTTTTTGGGCAATCTCAAAACTGCGGCTCCCAGATGCCATTCAGGTTCCGGCACCGTTAATACATTCGTACCAGCGTCGTTGACCCATGGGCAAACGCTTCCCGCAACTGTCACATCCTCTGGCACATCCTTGTCATTCCACACGGACGCCTGAATCTGCAATTCATTACGATCCACCCACGGTTGAACAAAGACGTTGGCGACCCGAACATCGGGAACTCCCAACAGGTACACGTCCTGCCAGATGCCCACTATGCCATCCAAATACGAACCATCCGGGTAAGTAGCGCTCTCACGACGATAGACTGCGTTGGTTTTGTCATACAGATGGGAACTGCGCACGCCCACAAGCAATTCGTTGTCGGCGTTGTATTTAATCAACGCAGTGATATCCAAGTCGAACGGCAGGAAATTGTCAAAATGTTCGCCCGCTGGTTTGCCATTCACAAGGACCTGACAGTCACCTGCAACGGCATCGAAGTGAAGCAGCACGCGTTTGTCGTTCCAGCCGGTCGGAATTCGAAAATTACGCTTCAGCCAGCCCATCTGGGCATCATCCCACGATGGGGGATAACTTGGAAAGCATACCGAGTCAGGCCAAAAGGGGTGAGGGGTTCCGGCGCCCACTTTGCGACCACAACCCCAAGTGTTGACATTCCAAGGCGATGGAATTTTGATTGGCGTCTTTTCCCACGCGCCGCCGGGCGGCGGCAATTGCGGCGGAACTCCCTGATCCTTCCGGTATCCGGCGGGCACCGCGACCGGCTGAAATTGCCAAAGTCCATTCAGGCAAATTTCGTGGCGGAACGGCTGCTCCACTGCTTTAACATATCCTTCAAGCGCGGCAAAATTTCCGGAGAACACCGTGCGGGCTTTTCCACCCGGGACAGCCATGAGGAATAACAAGGAGCACGACACGAAACAGCTTTTGCGTCCAAAAAAACGATATCCGACCATAAATCGGGAAAAGTTTAGTCCAAGGGAGACGTGGGAAACATCCTCAAAAACGACGATACAGAAAATGATTCACCCCAGCCCGTTGATCGAACGGCGGGTATTAACCTCAGAGTTTGGACTGAAGTTTCGCCACGGCTTCAACCCGGTTGCGCACATGCAATTTTTCACAGACGTTGATGATATGGGTCCGCACAGTTGTTATGCTTATATTCAACTGGCCGGCAATTTCCTTGTAGAGCAACCCCGTGGCGAGCAAATCGAGCACCTCGCGTTCGCGAGGGCTTAAATCCTCGGTCTGGGTGCGAGATGGCCCCAATGCCTGAAAATGGTCCACCACTTTACGCGCGATGTGGCTGGACATGGGGGATCCGCCGGAATGAACATCACGTATCGCCTCCAGTAACCGGCTCGGCGGGCCGGATTTAACCAAATACCCTTTGGCGCCCGCCTTAAGCGCGCGGAAAATACGCTCGCTGTCTTCATACACCGTGACCATGATAATCTGCGTTGCGGGCATGACCTTCTTGATCTCCGCCACGCAGTCAATGCCGGACATACGCGGCAACTGGATATCCATCAAGACGACATCCGGTTTGCGCGCCAGGACCTCCGGCAAGGCATCTTCCGCAGAAGGAAATGCGCCGATACAAGTTATATCGGAAGCGCCCTTGATAATTTTGACGAGCTGTTCCCGCAACCCCTTGTCGTCCTCCACGATTATCACCGACTTTTTCATAAGATCCTAAAACTGCTGGATGTGGCCGGCGCCGGTTCGTTTTCGGATCTCCAATTGCATCACCACGGCTGTTCCGCCTCCAAGCCGGCTTTCGATGGAACAGTTGCCGCCAAGATTTTCCAAACGTTGCCTCATATTGCCAGAGCCATTCCCGTTTTTATGATCATTCGGCTGGAAACCGCATCCGTCGTCCTGAATCGAAATCGTCAATACCTCATTGAGAAAAGTGATGCG
>JASHVW010000386.1 GCA_030044395.1 Verrucomicrobiia bacterium | reverse complement strand
GATTTGGAAAAACTCTGCCAGGCGCAACGTGGCGTTGTCATCCTGGACGAGGCTTATGTGGATTTTGCCGGAGAGAATGCCATGGCGCTGGCGCTGAAATTTCCGCACGTCATTGTCGCCCGCACTTTTTCCAAGGCCTATTCGCTTTGTTTTCAGCGTGTCGGATATTTTGTCGGAAACCCGGAACTCATTTCCGCGCTGCACAAAATCCGCGACAGTTACAACGTCAACGGACTGGGCCAGATCGCCGCGGAGGCGACCCTGGACGATTTAAGGTATTATCGGGAAAATTTCAGGAGAATCATTGCCACGCGGCAATGGCTTTCTGAAGCGCTGAGCCGGCTCGGTTTCGTCGTTTTTCCCAGCCAGACAAATTTTATCCTGACGCGGCCGCCAAAATTTTCGGCAAAAGAGTGGCAACAAAAATTACGCGCCAAAAAGATTCTTGTCCGTTGGTTCGATTTTCCGGAAGTTAAAGCTTTTTTACGCGTCACAATTGGAACAGCAGGAGAGGCCGCGGCGTTGGTTCAGGCGGGACGCAAAATTTTAAAACTTTGATCGCTACGAATCATTTTTTTCGACACATCAAGGACCGGGCCGCTAGAGTTTTCCCGGCGGCATGGGTCTTGAGCCTCGCGTTTTTTGGAGCAGGGCAGGGCAGGGCGCAGGTGACCAATAGCGATCTGAATTTGCCGGCGAAGCGCGTTTTGATGATTTTCAGCGAGACGCGAGATTTGCCCGGGAATGTCCTGATGGAGCAGGGAGTCCGGGAGGAGATGCTCAAGGACAGGGCCAACCGTATTGAATTTTTTACGGAAAATCTGGATGCAGCCCGGTTTCCCACGCCGAACCATTACGAGGTATTCAAAAATTATCTGAAAGAGAAATATGCGGGGCAGAATCTTGATCTGGTCATGACGTTCGCGTCGCGCAACTTCCAACAGGCGCGGGAATTGCCCGGCGCTTTGGGCGCCAAGTTGCCGTCAGTTTTCGTGGTGGCCAACGATATAAATGTTTCGGAAGTGTCAAGCAATGCTTCGTTCACGGGCATCTTCCAGCGTTTCGACGTGGAGGGGACCATAAAATTCATTCTTCATTTGCAGCCAGAAACGCGCCGGATCGTCGTCATTGGCGGCATTTCGGCGGCTGACCAGGCTACGATGGGACAGGTCGCGGAAACGACGCGGTCAGTGGAGGGCGTGGATTTTGAGTTCTGGACGAACCGCCCCATCCCGGATGTTGTTCAAGCCGCGAGGATGTTAACTGCCGGCACGGCGCTATTGCTCGGGCCGGTGCAACGGGACGTCACGGGCCAGACTTTCTACACTTCTCAAATTGTGAAGGTACTGGCGCCGGACGCCAGCGTGCCGGTCTATGTCATGGGCGCGGGCTCGATCGGCAGTGGCGCCCTGGGCGGCAATGTCATTGATTTTGAAAATCTTGGCGCCAGCGCGGGCAAGCTGGCATTGCTCGCCCTCAATGGGACGCCGGTCAATCAAATACCGGTCATTGTGCGTTCAAACGGAACGCCGATGGTTGATTGGCGCGTGCTTGAACGTTGGAATATCAAACCTTCGCGCCTGCCGGAGGATTGCGTGGTGCTTTACCAGCCGCAGTCGCTTTGGGGAGAGCACAAGGCTCTCATTTTCCTTGTCGGGGCCGGGCTTTTGGCGGAGGCGATTACCATTGTCGGCTTGTTATTGCAACGGAGACGCCGCCAGCTTGCCGAAGCTGAAATTCAGCGCCAGCGAACAGAACTGGCGCACGTTTCGAGGGTGTCCACCATGGGACAATTGACGTCGGCCCTGACGCACGAATTGAACCAGCCGCTCGGCGCCATTTTGCGAAATACCGAGGCGGCTGAAATTTTCCTGCAAAATCCGCAACCGAACCTCACCGAGGTCCGGGCCATCCTGGCCGATATCAGGAAAGACGACCAACGGGCGGGAGCGGTCATTGACCGGCTGCGGAACCTGCTGAAGCGACGTCAGTTGGTGTCGAGCCGTTTGGACCTGCGGGAAGTGGTGGAAGACACGGTGGCCCTGGCGCGATCGGATGCCGCAGCCCGCGAGGTGAGATTGACCCTGGAACTTCCGGCGCGCCTGCCGCCGGTCAAGGGTGACCGGGTGCATCTGCAACAAGTATTGCTGAATCTCATCTTGAATGGAATGGACGCGATGGCCGCCAAACCGAGGGAACAGCGGGTGCTGACGGTGCGGGCCGGCGAAACGGGGAACGGATTTCTGCGGGTGGCCGTCAGTGATCGCGGCACAGGCATTGCGCCGGAGCATGCCGCCCATATCTTTGAGCCGTTCTTTACAACCAAGGCCGACGGCATGGGCATGGGACTGGCCATTTCCGGGACGATTATCGAGGCGCACGGCGGGAAGATTTGGACGGAAAGCAATGCGACGACCGGAACCACGTTCGTTTTTATCCTCCCGGGATTGGAACAGCACAGCAATGGTGGCTTGCCAACGGCGCCTTGAAATTTAATTTTAGGGAATGAATGACAAGCTCCCGGGTAATCCGGGCACGGTTTTTATCGTTGACGACGACGTTTCCTTCCTGAAATCGTTGTCGCGCCTGCTCTGTGCTGTCGGCTACGCGGTCAAAACTTTTGGCTCTGTGCGGGAATTTCTTGATCAGCTCCGGCCGGAAATGTCCGGATGCGTGGTAACGGATTTGCAGATGCCTGGGTTGGGCGGATTGGAATTGCAGGCTGCGTTGGGACGGAACGAAAATCCGATGCCGGTTATTTTTCTGACCGGACAGGGGGATGTTCCGACGAGTGTGCGGGCAATGCGAAGCGGGGCGGAGGATTTTCTGATGAAACGCGCGCCGAAGGAGGAGTTGCTGGCGGCCGTTGAGCGCGCGATGGAACGTGATGCGCGCGAACGGCAACAGCGCGAACGGCTCAGGAAATTGCGCGAACGCTTCGGAATACTTAGCGCACGGGAGCTGCAAGTGCTGGAGTTTGTCGTGCGGGGGAAAATGAACAAGGAAATCGCCGCCGACCTCGGCATCAAATTGCGCACCGTGAAGTTGCACCGCACCGGTCTCACGCGAAAACTCCAGGTCCAATCCGTGGCGGAACTCACGCATCTGGTGAATGAGGCGGGACTTTTCAAAACGCCGCGAACCGCCATGTCAGACTGATTTTTCAGCCTCTCCAGTTTCATCTGCCCTAAAGGGCAGGTTGTTGGCCCGGGGGAGTCGCGGTATCTTTGACAGCAGTTAAGGTCATGACAGCAAACGACATACTTAAATGAAGAATCATCCGGTGACCTCCGTGTGTTCGTCCGGGCAGATGCTCGAAGAAGCGGGCAGTCTTTCGCCCTTTGTGATCGAGTTTTTTACCGTTCAGGTTCTTGGCCTTAAGTGCATGGCTTATCGCGACTCCGATGGAAAATGGCGCCGCGCCGTTGACGGCGTTGAATTGCCCGGATTCGTCCGCGTTTTGGATTAATCAGTGACGCCAATTCCATATAGATTTTCAAATGCCAACCCTACCCCATCAACGGTAAGATCAGAAGGCAAGCGATGAAACGCGACGTGAGCACAAAGAAACCGGACTGGCAGGATAATGCGCGAGTTCGTTTTCATGATGGAGCGCGTTTTATCCTCACGGACTGGGACCAGGCGATGCACAATCAGAAGTGCACCGTTCTGGCCAGGGAATTCGGTTACAATTACACGTTTGACCGTGAACTGGGCTTTGCCTTTTTTACGCCCAGGAATTAGCGCGTTCAATCAAATCATCCCGCCAAAATAGCATGGAGAGAGGCGCCTTGACTGGTGGGGCGGCAGTGATGTTATAGCGGAATTTGCGCCGGGATATTGTCCACGGCAGAAGGCTGGTCATTGTTCGGATGAATGCGATTGCCGGCGGCATCAACCAGCGTTGCGGTGATGAAGACCAGCAAATCCCTGGCTTTCTGCGGAGCCGAGTTTTTGAGCGTATCCTGGTTATATTGCTCGGCTATGGCTTTGGCTTCCGCGGATTTTTCTCCGCTCGAAAAAACCGCATTGTTCATTCGCAGAACGACCGTTTGGGAGTCGTGTATTTTTACGTCTGCGGCGGCTTTGTGAAAAACCACCGCATCGGTAGTTTCCCAATCATCCAAAGAGTCAGTAAAGGACGCGATTGTTCTCAAATCAATCGTGTCATCGTCCAAAATGGTTGCGACCGCATCGTAAACCGGACCAAATTCCAGGTTGGTCTGCAAAAACGCTGAACCGGAATTGGCCGAGCTGGAGGTCATTACTACTCCCGATTGCCGAGAGATGAATTCCATGTCGGATACTCCCATTTTCATTTCAATTTGCCTTCCGCTTGTAGTAATGGCATCCGGCTCGGCCAATACTTTGACGCCTCGCTTTGCGGGCAGCGTCCGCAGAAATTCTCTCAGGCTCTCATTGCTTTCGATACCGACAAATCCACCCGACCGGTTGGTCAGGCTGCCGAAACTGCCCTGAGGCACTTCGATAAACCGGGCTTTGATGTGAACCTGCAGTGCGACAATATTGAGCACGGAAAGTTCGCGCTCGATCGTATCCAGATCGGTCTCGGTGGCCTTTACAAACAACAGGCCCAGCCGGTCGTCATAGACAATGGTTTTGTCCGGTGGCGAGTCCCAATTCACTCCGGCTTCGGCGAAGAGGCTTTTGGCCGTGGCGGAAACAGTGTTCGTGGGCAAACCGGGAATCTGCCGCACCGCTTCGGCGAAAACGTAAGCTCCTATTTTGAAAGTCCGCGTAAGAAGGTTGGTTGCGCTTGAATCTTGCCTGGCTGGCATCGGATTACGCGGCATGTCAACGGCCTCCGCGATTGGCCCAGCCAGTTGAGGAGGCACGTGATTGGTTATGGTTCGCAGGCCAATCACCACGACCATGTCCGTCGGCGAAGGATTTGGATTCTCCGCGCGAATAATAACCTCACTTTCTTCCTTCGCCGCCACTTCTCCGTGAATTTGAAAATTGTTTGTTCCAACCAGGGTTTGGTTCGTCCCCACCGGTTCCCCGATAATTTTCGCTCGGAAGGCAAGTTGAAACCCGCCCGCGACCACGAGCGGTTGACAAGCAAGGTCCACCCCGTTTGTCATGGAGCCACAATACATATCGGCCTCGGTGCCTTCGGTCGTCACCACTCGCGGCGCCGTGAAGGGCTTCAAATTGAGGGACTTTATCCGTTGGTTCACCGCTGCCATTTGCTCCGGCGCCACCAACCACCATGGACCGTTCCCATCCGCGCCGCGATAGGCTGGCAAATTCTGAATCAATTTCGGGAAATCGGCGGACGACATCCAGAAGAAGCGTGCTTCCATCAAGATGCTCTTTTGAGGAATTGGCGTTTTTTCACCCATCGCCGCATTTGGGGAGGATTGACCTGGCGCCGGAGTTGGCGCGCCGCCCATTGGCAGGGCCACGACGCTGAAGGCAAAAATTCCCAGAAGCGAGAGGAACGTCAGGCCGACTTTGCGCGGGGCGCGGAAATTGACGAGCCGCTCGATGCGCCGGCGGAGCGCGCTCCGGGACTCCATGACGCCGACCAATCCCAGGCCCAGGAGCGGGCGGTGCAGCGCGTGACGCGCCACTTCCAAAAGGGTGGGAGCGTAAATGTCCCGTTCCTGGCGCAGCGCCAGCATCACCGCGTCATCCACCGCTTCTTCACGAACGCGGCGGATGCGGGCGTTCGCCAGCCAGAGCAACGGATGCCACCAATAAAGGATTTGCAGCAACGCTTGCGCGCAATTCACCCAGGTGTCTTTCCGCCTGAGATGAAACAGTTCGTGCAGCAGCA
>JASHVW010000385.1 GCA_030044395.1 Verrucomicrobiia bacterium | reverse complement strand
GAATTTGGCAACTACGGGCGCCAGTCCGCCCAAATTGAAAATCAGAGCCGGCTCACGTCGGCTGCCACGAACCTGGATTTGATACTTCTCACCCGCGGCGGCGGGTCGCTGGAGGATTTATGGGCGTTCAACGAGGAAATCGTGGCGCGGGCAATTTATGAATCGGCCATTCCGGTCGTTTCCGCCATCGGCCATGAAATTGATTTCACCATTTCGGATTTTGTCGCGGACGTCCGCGCGGCGACGCCGAGCGCGGCGGCGGAGATCATCACCGAAGGCGTATTTTCGAAATGCCAATTTCTGTCGCAATGCGGCGGGCGGTTGCGGCAACTGTTCCGGCAATGGTTGGTGGAGAAACGATTGGCACTGGGGCGCGGGGGGGACCGGCTGGCGCGGGCGCACCCGCGCCGAAAAGTCGAGGCCTGGCGGCAGCGGCTGGATGATTTACAGGAAGATTTATCACGTTGCCTGATACAACGAACGCGCCATTCGCAAGTCCTCCTGCAAAACCTCTCGGAGCGGCTGCATCGCATTCACCCTTCGCAAACCTTGAAACTGCGGCGCGGGCAATTGCGCCAGATCGAACGCCGTTTGAACGCGCTCGGCCCCGAGCAGGTGCTGGCGCGCGGGTATTCCATTACCATGGACGCGGCGAGCGGAAAGGTCTTGCGCGACGCCGGCAAAGTCAAGGCCGGGCAGAAATTGAAGACGAGGTTGAAGGTTGGGGCGGTTGTCAGCCGGGTGGAGGCTCTGTAAGCCTATTACGTATATGCAAGTGTCCGTAATTCCAGGCTGGACGCGAAAGGATTTCTATTTTAGCTTTGTGGCGTGCCTAATCCAACCAAGAGCGTGGCGCAGAATGCCGGGAAAACGCCGCCATTTGAGGAGGCATTGAAAAAATTGGAAGGCATTGTGGAAGCGATGGAAGCGGATGATTTGCCGCTGGAAACTTTGTTGGCAAAATATGAGGAAGGCACGAAGCTGGTGAAAATCTGCCAGGAAAAGCTGGCCGAAGCCGAACTGAAAATTCAGCAATTGGAAAAGGACGCCGCAGACGAAATGAAATTGAAGCCAGTGGAATTGCCGGGAGAGAGTTAGTCTGTGTTTATCTGTCCCGCAGCCGCGGGATCCGTGGTTAAAAAAACGGAATAAATTAAAAACCTATGACCCGATATCTCGACATGGTGGATGGTCCGGAGCACGTCAAGAAACTGACCGTGCCGCAACTGCAGGAACTCGCCGGGGAAATCCGCGAGGAACTCATTGCCGGCCTGGCGAAGGCGGGCGGACATCTCGGCCCCAACCTCGGCGTCGTGGAATTGACGATTGCCCTGCACCGCGTTTTCAATTCGCCGTTGGACAAATTTGTCTGGGACGTCAGCCATCAGGTGTATGTCCATAAAATCCTGACCGGGCGCAAAAACCGCTTTCGCACGATCCGCCAGACGGACGGTTTGAACGGGTTCGCGTTGCGCTCCGAGAGTGAGCATGATTGTTACGGCGCAGGGCACGCGGGCACGGCGCTCTCGGCCGCGCTCGGAATGGCGGCGGCCCGCGACAAGCGGGGCTCGAACGAAAATGTTGTCTGCATCTTTGGCGACGCCGCGCTGACAAACGGCATTTCGTTTGAAGCGCTGAATAACATCGGGCACACCACACGAAAATTTATCGGCATCCTCAACGACAATGAATGGAGCATCGCCAAAAACGTCGGCGCCATTTCCAATTACCTCAACAAGCTCATCACCCATCCGAGGTACAATAAATTGTCCCGCGACTTCGAAGCCTTTGTCCGCCGCATACCGCGGGGCGACGTGGCGGCGGCGCTTGCGCACAAAGCCTTTGAAGGCATGAAGGGCGCGTTGACGGTGGGGATGAGACAAAAGCACGAGGTGGCGATGGATGGAGACGGGCGCGGCGGTTACGGCAGTCCGGTGTTTTTTGAGGAAATGGGGATGCGCTATCTCGGTCCAATTGACGGACACAACTTGCCGCTGCTCATCAGCACGATGGAATTTGCGCGGACGTGCGATCATCCGATTGTAATTCACATTTTGACTCAAAAGGGGAAGGGTTTTGAAGCGGCGCTGAAACAGCCCGAGAAATTCCACGGTCTCGGCCCCTATGACGCGAAAACCGGGGAGACGCCGGCTGCGAAACCCGGCGCTGCGCCGATGTACCAGGACGTCATGGGCCAGACGCTCGTAAAACTGTGCCAAAAAAACAACACACTGGTCGGCATCACTGCCGCCATGCCCAGCGGCACCGGCCTGAAGCACCTGGAAAAAGCGATGCCTGACCGTTATTACGACGTCGGCATCGCGGAAGAACACGGCGTCATCTTTGCCGCCGGCATGGCGACGATGGGAATGCATCCCGTGGTGGCAATTTATTCAAGCTTCCTCCAGCGCGCCTACGACTGCATTCATCACGATGTTTGCCTCCAAAATCTGCCGGTGATTTTCTGCATGGACCGCGCCGGATTATCGGCCAACGACGGACCGACGCACCACGGCTTGTTCGACATTGCGTATCTGCGGTGCCTGCCGAACGTCACCGCGATGGCCCCGGCCAACGAGGACGAGTTGGCAGACATGATGTTCACCGCCACGCACTTGAACCATCCCACGTTCATCCGCTATCCGCGCGGCGCGGCGGAAGGTGTGCCCATCAAGGTGCAGCCGGCATTGCTCGAAATCGGCAAAGCGCAAGTCGTCCAGAATTTCAGCAATACCGGCAAAAGGAAAGTCGCGCTCTTCGGACTTGGCCCGCTGAATTCACTGGCACGCAAGGCCGCCGCGCAACTGGCGGCGGAAGGATTCGATTGCGCGGTCATCAACCCGCGCTTTACCAAACCGCTCGATGGCGGTACGCACGAATTCTTTGGCAACGCCGCCGACTTGGTGGTGACCGTGGAAGACCATACGATCATGGGCGGGTACGGCTCGGCAGTGCTGGAATTATTGAGCGAGAAGAATGTGAGCACGCCTGTCGTGCGCATCGGCTGGCCCGACCAATTTATTGAACATGCCTCGTCGGTAGACGTATTGCGCGCCCGTTACGGCCTGACGGCGGAAAACATCGTGGCCAAAGTCAAAGCGCAATTTGGTGAGGCCGCTCCCAAAGTAACGACCTTGATTGAAGTGGCGTGATGATGCCAGCAATCTGGCATTGAGATGGTTCCAAAATCCGGAGAAAATTTAGCCAGCTTGGGTCCGCTACGGCGCAGGAATTGGATTTCGCGTAGGCCTCTGAAAGGTTGTCAAATCCGCAAAATGGATTCAATCCCAATGGGATTTTCCGGGATTATTCCAATGACAATCTCTTCGGCACCTTCAATTCATCTTTTCAAATCGCCGCTCTTTGGTATAGTCCCGCTCCCGATTCTTTTGAAGTGATATGGCATTGATCGTCCAAAAATATGGCGGCACGTCGGTCGGCAATCCCGAGCGCATTAAAAACGTCGCCCGCCGCGTCGCGGACTACCGTTCGCGTGGAGATCAGGTGGTAGTCGTCGTCTCGGCAATGAGCGGCGTCACGGATAATTTAATCAAACTGGCCAAGGATATCATGCCCCTGCCCAATGAGCGTGAAATGGACGTGCTGCTGGCGACCGGCGAACAGCAAACCATCGCCCTCACCGCAATCGCGCTGCATGCCTTGAACGTTCCGGCAATTTCACTCACTGGGGCGCAGGCGGGCATCGTCACCGACGGCGTCCATACGAAGGCCAAGATTAATAATCTCACGCCCAAAAAGGTCCACGAGCATTTGAAAAGCGGGAACGTCGTTATCGTCGCGGGGTTTCAGGGAGAGACTCCGGAGGGCCAAATCACCACGCTCGGCCGCGGCGGATCGGACCTTACCGCCATCGCCTTGGCGGCCGCGCTCAAGGCGGACCTTTGCCAGATCTACACTGACGTGGACGGCGTCTATACGACTGACCCCCGCATCGTACCGGACGCAAAAAAACTGGAGGAAATTTCCTACGATGAAATGCTCGAACTCGCCGGCCTGGGCGCCAAGGTCATGCAGAGCCGTTCAGTTGAATTTGCCAAAAAATTTGGAGTCGTCTTTGAAGTGCGCTCCAGCCTCAACAAAAACCCTGGAACCATTGTGAAAGAAGAAACAAAAAGCATGGAAGGCGTCGTCGTCCGTGGCGTCGCGCTGGACAAAAACCAGGCGAAAATCACGCTGGTGGGCGTGCCGGACAAACCCGGCGTAGCGGCGAAGATTTTCAAGGCGCTCGGCGACGCCACCGTGAATGTGGACATGATAGTGCAGAACATCAGTCATGGAAGCGGCACGCCCGCAACCGATTTGACCTTTACCACGGACAAGCCCGATTTGCTCAAGGCGCAAAAGGTGATCGAGGGCCTCAAAAATGAAATCGGATTCAAAGACGCCATCACCGCCGACAAGATTGGAAAGCTCTCCATTGTCGGCGTGGGCATGAAATCGCAT
>JASHVW010000384.1 GCA_030044395.1 Verrucomicrobiia bacterium | reverse complement strand
CGGCTCCATTCAGGCCCGTCGCTGGGCGCGCGCGCTGCTGCTCATATTTTCCTGGACCTGCCTGGTGGTGGGCGTCTTCATGTTGATTGGCATGGCGTTCGTGATGCCAAAGATGTTGGCCACGATGACCGCCACCGCGACGGCGAACCAGCCGGCAGCGCCGACTGGAGCGATTTTTGGGGTCATGGTTTTCATGTGCGTTTTCTACGCAGTTTTTTTCGTGGTCGTTCCGGCGATCTGGGTTTTCTTTTATAACAGCCGGGATGTGAAGGCCACGTGCGAGGCGCGCGATAGCGTCACGCGCTGGACGGATGCGTGTCCGTTGCCGGTGCTGGCGCTGTGCCTGTGGCTGCTGTTCTCCGTGCCAATGCTGTTGTTGACGCCGCTGATTGCTCATGGAGTTGTGCCGTTCTTCGGCATGTTTCTTTCGGGCGCGCCGGGTTCGTTGATCTGCCTCCTGTTCGCCGTCGTCTGGGCCTATGCCGCGTGGCTGGTTTATCATTTAAAATCGGAGGGTTGGTGGCTGATCCTCCTCGTGATGGTCCTGTCCATGGTGTCCGGGTTCATGACCTTTGCGCACCATGACATGCTGGAAATGTATCGCCTGATGGGCTATCCCCAAGCGCAAATTGACCAGATTCAGAAGACCGGGCTACTGACAGGCAACTTCATGCCCTGGCTGATGTCGCTCTCCGTCGTGCCCGTCCTTGGCTATCTTTTATTCATCAAAAGATATTTTCGGGGAAGGGCATAAACATAAGACACGACTGACCGGGTCCGGGTGGAAAATCCTCTTTTTCTGTGTAAACGGCTCGCGGCGAGACCATGCGCAAGCAGCGGCAACACAACCATTTGGCATTGCGTAACGAGCATCCCTGCTTGAATCGGAATTTCCCGCAGGATACTCTGTAGCGCCAAATCAACGGAAAACGCCATGAGCGAATTCAACTTTTCATGCCCTGCCTGTGGCCGGAACATTTCCTACGACACCGCCCAGGCGGGAACAGCGATGGCCTGCCCGCTCTGCAACGCCAGCATTACTGTGCCGGACATTTCGGCCCATCCGGACATACCGCCGCCGTGGACGGGCCACAATGGAACGACCGCTCAACGGACGTCACGTCTGGCCGTTGCCTCATTGGTCTGCTCGTTGTCATCATTCTTCACCTGCATCGGATGGCTGCCGGGAATCATTTGCGGGCATCTGGCCAAAACCAGGATGCGTCGGAATTCATCGCTCAAGGGACAAGGCCTAGCCACCGCGGGCCTCGCCATCGGCTATCTGGCTCTCGCGCTCGAAGCAGGCACGGTCGGAGTCAAACTCTGGCAATTTTCAACCGCCATGAAACATGGATTTGAAAATGCCCGGCAGGAACTCAAGACAAATAGTTTGATTGTCACCCACATACAAACGCCGGCCGCATCCAGTAATACTCAACGGGTTGAACCGACAATGGCCGTGGCCGTGGTCGCCACCAACCCGCCAGCGGAACCCGCTCCGTCTGAGTGGACATCCGACCCCGCCAACTCACCGTTTCCCGACCATCAGGTCAGCGGCCGGCTTCATGGAATAGACTTCAACTTCCGGACGGCGTTGCTTAGAAGAGGTTCCCTTTTAATCAGGGGGCCGAACGGAATGGTGGTGGAAGTTTTTCGCTTAAGCAATTCGATCGAGGACCAGACGTACGCCATCGAACCCTCGGACGGCGGCGATGCCAATCCGCGTGTCCGGATGACATGGAATGAGGGAGACGGGGTTATGACCGCGACTTACGCGAAAGGCTACGGGATGAAATTGCAAATCAATCAAGCCCACGGCCAAACCGTCTCCGCAAAGATCTATTTGTGTTTTCCCGACGATTCCAAGAGTTGGGTGGCCGGCACATTCCAGGCGAGGGCTCCGAAACAACAATGATGCCAGGACGGGCCGCAACAAGGGCAACGGTCATTGGCCACGGCCCTCTCATTCCGTTTTCCCCTCGACTTTCCCTGGTGTAAAAATCGGTCACCGTGATGTTGCCCCATTTCTCCTTGTCTCTGGTGGCAACGGGCCTATTCTGAACATGCGCTCCGGGCAGGTGCGCGAAGCGCGGGTTGTAACGGTAACGTCGAATCTGAACACTTGAAAAAGAAAGGCGCTGTTTATGAATAAAATTACCCGGACATGGTCGTTGATGTCGGAATGCTGGCGGGTTTTGAAAGAGGATAAAAGCCTGTTGGTGTTCCCGCTGATCTCAGGCATTTGTTGCCTGCTGCTGCTGGCTTCATTCGCCATTCCCCTCTACCTGACCGGCGCCTGGCAGCCGCCCGCCCATGATGCCGCGCCCCTCCAGCAGGCCATCTATTATGGCACCCTCTTTTCCTTCTATTTCTGCAATTACTTTATCGTCGTATTTTTCAACGCCGCGATTGTCGCCTGCGCAGCCATCCGCATGGGCGGCGGCAATCCCACCGTTGGCGACGGCCTGCGCGCCGCGGTTTCCCGGCTGCCGGTCATTTTCGGTTGGGCGGTCGTCTCAGCCTCCGTCGGATTGATTTTGCGAGTCATCGAGGATCGCTCGGACAAAGTCGGCCAAATCGTCGCTGGCCTGTTGGGCATGGCATGGACGGTGATCAGCTTCCTGGTGGTGCCCATTCTGGTCATTGAAAACAAAGGCCCCATTGCGGCGTTGCAGGACTCCACGGCGCTGTTGAAAAAGACCTGGGGCGAACAATTGGTCAGCAACTTCAGCTTCGGGGGAATCTTCTTCCTGCTCGCCGTTCCTGCCTTCGCGCTGATTTTTCTCGGATTTTACGTTGGTGGCGCAATTGCCGGGATTGCGTGCGTCGTGTTGGCCGCGATCTACCTGATTTTGCTGGCGCTGATCCAGTCGGCGCTCCAGGCCATTTTCCAAACCGCCCTCTATCTTTACGCGCGCGACGGCCAAGTGCCGGCGGGATTCCGTTCCGAGGTGCTGGAGGGCGCGTTGCGCTGATGGGGTAAGGTTCACCACCCGGTCAAACAGCGATCGTCAGTTGGAAACGCCATGCGCTCCATCGTTGGATGACATACATCGAGGAGCGGAATCGTTTTCTATTTTCGATGATCCGCGATGGCCTTGCCTTGTTATTTGACGGG
>JASHVW010000383.1 GCA_030044395.1 Verrucomicrobiia bacterium | reverse complement strand
TCGCCGGCATCCAATTGATGTGCCAGGTGCTGCAACGGAAACTCGATCCGAAATCGAAGGCCGAATCGAAACAGGTCGGCGAAATCGCCGAGCACATCCGCGATGCCATCGAGCACACGCGAAAGCTCGCCCGCGGGCTTTCGCCGGTCGAGCTGGAACTGAACGGGTTCGTATCGGCCCTCCATGAATTGGCCGCCAATGCGGAAAAGTTATTTCACATCGAATGCCGTTTTGAGCCGGCCGCCACGGTTCTGATTCGCGACAACGTTGCCGCCACCCACTTGTACCGCATCGTCCAGGAATCCATCAACAACGCCGTCAAACATGGCAAAGCCGGGCGCGTGGTGATTTCACTTAACTCCAACGGTGACAAAATTATCTTGCGCATCAAAGACGACGGCGTCGGGTTTTCACCCGACACCGCGCGTGGCGGAGGCATGGGGATGCACATTATGAAATATCGGGCCGGGGTCGTGGGCGCCGCCCTTGAAGTCACCGCCGGAATCGGGGCGGGCGCCACCATCACTTGCGCTTTCGACAGGAATTTATGAGCAAAAAACCCGCCCTTCAAAGGAAGAAGCGCCTCTTGATCGTGGATGACCATCCGATGATGCGCCAGGGACTGTCCCAACTCGTCGGCGCCGAGCCTGACCTGGTGATGTGTGGCGAGGCCGCCAACGCCGAGGAAGCGATTGACGCGATCCGTTCCTCCCGTCCCGATCTGGTGCTCGCCGACATTTCGCTGCCCGGAAAAAATGGACTGGAGTTGATCAAGGATTTTCAAGCCATCCAGCCCGACTTGCCCGTCCTGGTGATTTCCATGCACGACGAATCGCTCTATGCGGAGCGCGTGCTGCGCGCCGGCGGGCGCGGCTATATCATGAAACAGGAAGGCGCCCAAAAATTGATGGCCGCCATTCGACAGGTCCTCAACGGAAAAATCTACGTCAGTGAAAAAATTTCGGCGTACATCCTGGAAGCCATGTCCGGCCGCCGCGCCGCGGCCGAAAACTCGTCGCTCGAGAAATTGAGCGACCGCGAATTCGAAGTTTTCCAGCTCATCGGCCAGTGCAAAAGCTCCCGCGACATCGCCGAACAACTGCATTTAAGCATCAAAACCGTTGACGTTCACCGCACCAACATCAAGGCCAAGCTCAAATTGAAGTCCGCCGCGGAATTGGTCGGTTTTGCCACCCGCTGGGCGGAAGCGCAGGCGTCCAGCCCCTCCGGCCCCTCGAAATAATTCTTTCAACTCCCATTTGCAATGAACAAAAAAAAGCCTATGTTGGCCTCGACACCTGGAGTTGAGGTAACGCGGTCAATTGAACTGAATTGTTATGAATGCTCGATTACAAAAAACGGGGAAGCCGGGGGAAGGAGAGAAGATCATCAACCCCAACCGCGACGGTTTGCCGAGAAATACCGGCCATACCGCTCCGCCTTTCGACGAAATCCAAAAGCGTGCCGAGACCGTCACCCCGGTGCTCAAACAGATCCTGGAATTTCGCCCGGCGCCACATTGGGGCATCAACGACTGAATCCGTTTAGGGTTGACTTTTTCGCGGAGACATTCAACGCTCGTCGGCCATGGATGTCTTGACGCTTTCGCGCATCCAGTTCGGGCTGACGATCGGATTTCACTACCTTTATCCGCCCTTGAGCATTGGCCTCGGCGTGATGCTGGTCATCATTGAAGCGGCATGGCTCAAGACCAATAAGGCCGTTTATCACCAAATGGCGAGGTTTTGGACCAACGTCTTCGCCCTCACCTTTGCCCTCGGTGTCGCCACCGGCATCGTCATGGAATTTGAATTCGGCACCAACTGGGCGGCTTACTCGCGCTTCGTTGGCGACGTCTTTGGCAGCGCCCTGGCCGCCGAGGGCATCTTCGCCTTCTTTCTCGAATCGGGCTTTCTGGCCATTTTGCTCTTCGGCTGGGACAAGGTCAGCCGCAAGGTTCATTTCCTTTCCACCTGCATGGTTTGCCTGGGAGCGCATTTCAGCGCCGTCTGGATAATTGTCGCCAATTCCTTCATGCAAACTCCCGCCGGCTATCATATTGTCGGAGAGGGCATGCATGCCCGCGCGGAAATCACCGACTTTTGGGCCATGGTGTTAAGCCCCTCCACGGGTGACCGTTTGTTCCACACCCTTTGCGGCGCATGGCAGACGGGCGCCTTTCTCGTCGTCAGCGTCTCCGCGTTTTACTTGCTCAAGGGGAAGTATGAGGATTTCGCCCGGCGCTCCCTGCGCATCGGGTTGACCGTGGGTTTGATCGCCGCGTTGCTCCAGGCTTTCAGCGGGCACTTGAGCGGCCAGGAGGTCGCAAAATATCAACCCGCCAAACTGGCGGCCTTCGAGGGGCTTTACACCACCGAATCCAACGCGCCGCTGACCCTGTTCGGCTACGTGGATGAGCAGGACCAAAAGATTGTTGGGTTGCAAGCGCCCTATCTTCTGAGTTTCCTTGCGCACGATGACTTCCATGCCACCGTCACCGGACTGGACGCTTTTCCGCCCTCCGACCGGCCCCCGGTCGAATCCTGTTTCATGTTCTTCCACGGGATGGTGGGTATTGGCTTCGCCCTGATTTTTAT
>JASHVW010000039.1 GCA_030044395.1 Verrucomicrobiia bacterium | reverse complement strand
TCCGGCGGCCAGACCGTAGTGAGCAACGGTCTGGTGGTGACGAGCAGCGGCGGCGCCATTGGCGGCGCTCAGGACCAGCTCCAATTCAGTTGCCAGCCCGTTTCAGGCAATTTTGACGTCGAAGTGTGCCTGGCCAAACTGAGTTTGTCGGACACCTGGGCGAAGGCGGGATTGATGGCGCGGGAGGGGTTGGCGCCGGGGGCGCGTTTTGCGGCCGCGCTGGCCACGCCGTCCATCAACGGCTGTTTCTTCGAGTGGCGGGACCCGACGAACAGCGCCAGCCAGTCCGGCGGCAATTTTCCAGACAATTACCCGAACACCTGGCTGCGGCTCAACCGGGTGGGGAATGTTTTCAGCGGCTACGCCAGTTACGACGGGCAGACCTGGACGTTGCTGTACAGCCAAGGCATTTCGATGTCCAATCAGCTTTACCTGGGGTTTGCGGTGGACAGCGATAACACGAACCAGGCGGTCACGGCGCAATTTCTGGACCCATCCAATACACCCGCGAATGCCGTGGTGGGAACGGTGACGTATCCGTATGAGCCGTTGGCGGCGTGCAGCCGCACAACGCCGATGGTGATTTCAGAAATCATGTGGAAGCCGGCGCCGCGCACCGACGGGAAGAACCTGGAATGCCTGGTTCTCTACAATTCCAATCCCTGGTTCCAGGACATCAGCGGTTATCAGCTCACGTGTGCGGACATGAATTATACTTTTCCGAGCAACACAATCGTTCCCGGCGGGGGTGATCTGGTTGTGGCGGCCGCACCGGGGGACATTGAAAGTGTTTATGGGATTACCAATGTCATTGGGCCTTATGATGGCAGCCTGAAAAAATCGGAGACATTGCAGTTGCTTGATGAGCAAGGATCGGTGCTTTTGACTGTACCCTATTCGGACACGTATCCGTGGCCGAAGGCGGCGGATGGGACGGGACATTCCATTGTTTTGGCCAACCCGAGCTACGGCGAAGGTGATCCGCGCGCCTGGACGATCAGTGACATTGAGAATAGTTGCCCCGGGCAGGGCGAATCGTTCCATCCGAGTCCATTGCGAAACGTGGTGATCAACGAAATCCTGCCGCACTCGGAAAATCCGGCGGTGCCGCAGTTCATTGAACTTTACAATCACAGCACAAATACGGTGGACCTCTCGGGTTGCATTTTGACGGACGACCCCACGACGAACAAATTTGTCATTCCCGCGGGAACGGTCATTGGCCCGGCCGGCTTTATTGCCTTTTTCCAGTCACAATTTGGTTTCACGCTCAATGGGGCGGGTGAAACGCTGTATTTCATCAAGCCGGACGGCAGCCGCATCCTTGACGCCGTGCAATTTGGCGCCCAGGCGAATGGAGTATCGTATGGCCGATGGCCGGACGGAGCGAACGATTTTTATGCATTGACGGCAAACACGCCGGGCACGAACAACAGTTTCATTGTCATTGGTGACATTGTGATCAACGAATTGATGTATGACCCAATCAGCGGCAATGACGACGACCAATACATTGAGTTATATAACAAGGGGACGAACACGGTCAACCTGGCCGGCTGGCAGTTTACGGCGGGGGTCACCTTTACCTTTCCGTCGGTGACCATTGCGCCGAACGGGTACCTGGTGGTCGCCGAAGACATGACGAATCTATTTGCGGAATATACGAATTTGAACACGGGAAACACGGTGGGCAATTACAGCGGCAAGCTGTCCCACAACGGCGAATTGGTGGAGCTGGCCCAGCCGGAGACATTATACGGGACCAATACGATCTACGTGGAGGAGGATGAGGTTACGTACGGGACGGGCGGACGCTGGGGGGAATGGTCGTCAGGCGGAGGAAGCAGTCTGGAATTGATTGACCCTCATTCCAACCATCGGCTGGCGGCGAACTGGGCCGACAGCGACGAATCGCAGAAATCCGCATGGACGACTGTTGAAACGACGGGTGTCCTGGATAATGGCGCAAATTATGAGTCTTCGATCCAGCATGCACAAATTGGCATCCTGGACGTGGGGGAATGCCTGGTGGACGACATTGAAGCCGACTTTGAAGGCACTAATTACGTCTCCAACCCGACCTTTGAATCGGGGGTTACGAATTGGTCATTCCAAGGCTGCGACGTGCGGTCTTCGCTGGAGAATTCGGGTTACAACGGCGGCCCGTCGTTGCATATTCGCAGCAGCGACAAGTTTTGGACCGGGGAGAATTCGTGTCAGGTTGCCCTGAACAGCAACAGTATGGTGGCGGGGGACACGGTTACGTTGAAATACGAGGCGCGGTGGCTTCACGGATGTCCGGAACCGGACTTGCGGTTGAATGGCAACTGGCTTGAGGCCACGACGGTTCTGCCGATTCCCCGGAATCTTGGTTCGCCCGGCGAGGCAAACAGCACGGATATAACCAATGCCGGGCCGGCAATTTACAACGTAAGACACAATCCGCCGGTGCCGGCCGCGAATCAACCCGTGGTGGTAACGGCCAATGTTTGCGACCCGGACGGCGTCCAGAGTCTGACGCTTTACTACCGGCTTGATCCGGCGACGAATTACATTGCGGTGCCGATGAATGACGGAGGGACCAATGGCGACGCCATTGCGGGGGACGGAATTTACAGCGCAACGATACCCGGTCAGCCGTCGAATCAGATTGTGGCATTTTGCATCTGTGCGGCGGACAAGCTGGGGGCAACGACCCGGTTTCCCGCGTTGCGCCCGCAGGACAACGAGCCGGTGCGCGAGTGCGTGGTCATGTTTGGGGATGGTAATCCGGCCGGCAGCTTCGGGGTCTATCACGTCTGGATTACGCAAACCAATGTTGATCGCTGGGCCGCCCTTGCCGACTTGAGCAACGAAGGCAACGATTTCACATTTGTCTATGATAATAACCGCATTATTTACGATGTTGACGGTCATTATTCCGGCAGTCCTTTTCATCAGTCT
>JASHVW010000382.1 GCA_030044395.1 Verrucomicrobiia bacterium | reverse complement strand
GGCACGTTCATCCTGAACATCCCCGGCAAACCGGATGGCACAATTGACGCCGACGAAGAGGCCATCCTCGATGCCATCGGCGACTGGATGCGCATCAATGGGGAGGCCATCTACGCCACGCGGCCCTGGAAGGTTTTTGGCGAAGGCGCGCACGAGGCCAAGGGCGGCAGTTTTGCCGGGCATAGCACAGCCGGTCTAGACGCGCGGGACATTCGCTTTACCCGCAACAAACGTGGTGACGCGGTGTATGCCATCGTGCTGGGTTGGCCCGACGGCGACATCGTTATCAAAAGTCTCGGCATCGCATCATCGGTGCAGCCCGGCAAGATTCACCATGTGGAGATGTTCGGCTCTGAACAAAAGCTTGCCTGGACACAGTCAGCCGAATCGCTCACGGTTAAAAAGCCATCGGCCAAGCCCTGTGATTTTGCCTGTGCCCTCAAGGTCAGCATGGCCTGAGTAGAACGAGATGTTGAGTTCCGTGGGAGAACGGTTGATTTCGTTTCCCGCGCTTGATGCTTTTGCGGGTATTCGGCACGCGGAAATTCAGCGACACGACCATCAAGGGGATCGCCGCCCGGATATCGATCCCAGATGGGCGGTGCGCCCTCTTGCCATTGGACAAGACCGCGACCGGACCGTACTGCTGCTCGAGGATCTCTGAATTTTGGCGGGTTGGCTTTCACCCGCAACGAACAAATGGTGGCTTCCGTCGCTTTGCCCGGCAATGAGGCTGGTGGTGGCGGTTGGCTTGACTGGGACGCCCATTTACGCTGCTCCGGAGCCACGTTGACGCGATTTATGTCCGCTGCCTTCCGCTTTGAGCCTCAAGTGATCCTGATTCAGCAATGGAATGAATTTTGCGCACCGGACCAATACGGCGTGGAAGCCAGTAACGATATTGAGCCAACCGTGGTTCACGGGTTGGATGGTCGGTATTCCGATGGGTGGGATTATTATTACTTGAATCTGGCAACCAAGCTAATTCAGCAGTATCGGCAAGGCTTTCGGTTGCCGCAAGTGCTGCTGGACACGCGTTATGCGTGACCAAAGCCCGTTTGAAATCAACATTAAATATATTTGCGAGCAGCGGTGGCGTCCCCATCCATGAGTTCACCAATGCTACGGCGGTAAGGGTTGTTTGCCTCCAAGTTGACATGTCTTGAAAGGTTTCATACGCAAAGCTAACCATCAAATTCATAGGCAGGAGTCCCGGGAACTCCAATTTCCACGCGAAAAAGGCCACCCGCCAGCGGTTGCCGTCGCAAATCTAATGGTTTTAAAGTTGCCCTAGCGGATGTGATGTATAAAACCTTCAACTGGGGTCCACCAAAGGCACAGGAAGAGACGAGGGAAACGGGTAGCAAAATCTTTCGAAGCAACTTTCCATTTCTCGGATTCCACTGCGTAACACACCCGCCGCCCCACAATGCCACCCAGAGCATTCCTTCGGCGTCAATCGTCATCCCATCTGGCACCCCTTCGCGGGAAGGAATCCGGATAACAGGCCGGCGACCAGCAAGATGACTGGTGGCTGGTTCATAGTCGAAAGCCCACACAATAGGATAAGCCGAATCTATGAAAAACATCGTTCGCCCGTCTTGACTCCAGGTAATGCCATTGGGGATGGAAACATTTCGCAAAACTTTCGTGACACTGTGGTTGGGGTCGAGACAATAAAGACTGCCTTTTCGAGGCTGCGCATCAAAATCCATAGTTCCGGCCCAGAAACGTCCATTAGGATCGCATTTGCCATCGTTAAAACGGTTATTATGCCGCTCTGCCTCCAGTCTCTCTAAAAACTGTAGCTTATAAGTCTGATCATTCCAGCAAGCGAAACAGTGCTCCAAGCCAAGCATCAATCCTCCCTTTTTGCGCGTGACCGCGCAGCCGACATATTGTCCCAGGACAAACGCCTCGTCGCGGCCTGTGGCCGGATCAAATCTGTGCAAAGTTTTCCCAAGAATATCCACCCAGTAAAGTCGCTGAGATTTCGCGTCCCAGAGGGGGCCTTCCGCCAGCGCCGCCTGTGCATCAAGCCCGAGTTCTGGCTTATGAGACTGGTTTGCCATGGAAACCTGAACTCTGAAATACGCTACATCAGCGCGCCGGCGCCGCCATCTACGAGCAGGGTGGTACCGGAAATAAAACCGGCGTAGTCACTAGCCAAGAAAGCGCATAATGCGCCAATTTCGTCCACCGTCCCAATGCGCCTGACAGGATGCCTTTGCTCTGTCCGGACACGTTCGGTTGCCGGATCAGGAAAGGATTTAAACCAAGCGTTGTTGCTGGGCGTGTCAATAAAACCCGGGGCCACCCCCACCGTCCGAATTTTAGGACCCCATTCAATGGCCAGGGATTGGACCATCGCCACAAGCCCAGCCTTGGCCACATTATATGGAAAACAACCCGGAATGGTTCGCCAAGCGTGATTCGAGGTAATAATTATCACCACTGGATGAGAGGATTTTTCCAGATAAGGCTTGGCCACCTTGGCCAGCCGCCAGTGCACCGCCAAGTTTAATTCCAAACAGGTCGTCCATGTCTTCAGATCGCAGGCGGTCGCGCCTTTAAAAAAATTGCGTCCAGCATTGGAAACCAGAATATCCACACCACCAAGGGCACGAACCGCTTGCCGGACCCATTGCTCCGCACCATGCTTGGAGGTCAGGTCTATCTGCTGATAAAAAGCCCGCTTTCCCTGCCCTTCAACCTCTCTCAAGAACGCACGGGATCCTGTCCCCCCAGTTCCATTCTGACCACAACCGGCAACGTCGCAACCCGCACGCGCTAACTGGCGCGCGACACCCGCACCGATTCCACGGCATACCCCGCTGACCAATGCCTTTCTTTGGCTTAAATTAATCGCTAACATAATTACTCTTTCCCGGCGCAACCACGTCGTCGCATAACATTACGCTTTACTGCTAGAGCTTGGGGATTGGTCGTCTGTTTCACAATATTCCATATTGGTCGAATGCTGCAAGTGCAGTCACTCCTTGTTCCAAGGCTTTTCTGACCCGTTTTTCCCCGCGAGCCTTCTCCAATGCCAAGCGAAAAACTTCCTGTTCGATGGATTGTGGAACTACGCAAACGCCGTCCCGATCTCCAAACAGAATATCTCCTGAATTCAACTGCGCTTGCCCGATTTTCAGCGGCACGCGAAAATCAATCACTTCTCCTCGCGGCGCTTGATCCTGAGCGTAACCACCCCACGAAAAGGTAGGAAAATTCAACGCGAGAATTCCGCGCGTGTCTCGCGAATAACCGTTCACAACCGCGCCGGCAGCGCGAAGTTTAATCGCCCGAGTGCTCATCAGCTCACCCCATAACGCGTAAATGGGCGACGCACCGGAACAAACATAAATTTCATTCCGTTTTAAATTGTCCAGCGCCTGTAACATCAGGCCGAAAGGCTGTTTAGACGTCTGGTTTCGGTCTGTCTCTCCTTTCGGTAACAGGTCTGCTTCCAACACCGTCATAGAACGACCAATAATCACCATGTCGTCGCGTAATGGCCTGATTTCCGGAGGCAAGAACTGCTGGAGATAGCCCAGTTTATCCATGATGTCACCGACCACTGCGGTGAACAATTCGCGTCGCGCGAGCTGGAACAATTCGTCGTCGTTGCGCCAAAGCTTTTTAACCGGCTTCTTCATATATAGAAAATGCGGTCGGTGGGTGGAACACGGATTCCGGGATGTTTCAACAGCTCTGCCTCGTTGACGTCAAAGCCGAGGCCAGGCCGTTCCGGCATCACAAGAAAACCGTTTTCAATCGGCAGCGGGTGTGAGAGACAGGCGTCGCGCCACGGCACGTCATCGATCATGAATTCCTGGCGGAAAAAATTCGGCACGGTCGCCATTGTGTGCGCGGAGGCGATAGTGGAAATCGGGCCGTTCGGGTTGTGCGGCGCGATGGGCACATTGAAAGTTTCGGCGAGATTCGCCATCTTGCGCATTTCGCTGATGCCACCGCAGCGCGTGATGTCTGGCATCACGACGTCGGCGGCCTGCTGTTCTAAAATCGCGCGCAACATGAATCGGCTGTGCAGCCGTTCGCCAACGCAGACGGGCAGCGGAATTTGCCGTCGAATGTCCGCTATTGCGCCGGGAAATTCCGGCGGCGCGGGTTCTTCGTACCATAGGCAATTAAAATTCAACTTCGCCAGCCGCCGCGCCATTTCCACCGCTGTCGGGCCATTGAGGAACGCGTGGGTTTCAATAGCCAACGCCACTTCCGGACCCACCGCCTCCGCCACTGCCGCGACCAAATCCAGCGCGAGTTGCTTTTGCCTTTCCGTTAGCGAATTATTGTCGCTCAAATCCGTGCCGTAAGCGTAGTTCACATGCGCGAACGGATCTAATTTCAATGCGGTGAACCCCTTTTTTACGGTTTCCTTGGCCTGCCGCGCGTAATCGGCAGGTGAATGAGCGCAACTCGTGAACCAATAATTCGCATAGAGCAAAATCTTTTTCCGATAAGCGCCGCCGAGCAGTTCATAGACCGGTTCGTTCATGGTTTTGCCTTTGATGTCCCAGAGTGCAATGTCAACAGCGCTGATGGCAGACAATAGCGGTCCGGCTTGACCGAGCCAGCTCAGGTCGCGATAAGTTTTTGTCCAAAGGAAATCCAGCCGCCGCGCGTCTTGGCCAATGAGATAATTCCCGACGTGCTGGCACGCGGCTTCGACGAGGGGCGAACCCGGCCAATTCGTCGCCTCACCCCAACCATGAATTCCAGCGTCGGTTTCAATTTTGAGCAGGGTCCAGTTGTATTTCAGACCTTCGACTAGAAACGTTTTGACATTTTTGATTCTCATTTTAGCGTCACCAGAAAATAATATTCAGCACAATGACCACCGCCACCAAAACCGCGCCAAGCGTGCCGGGGCGCAACCAGCATCGCGTTTCAGGGTCTGCTTGTTGTGGCGTCAGCGAATAGACCAGTCCGCTCAGTTCGGCGTCGGATTTATGCCGAACGGTCAGCAGCGAAATAATAATGGTTGCTATAAAACACACTGACCAAGCCCAGATGGCGGTCCAAAAACTTTGGGCCATTTGACTGGGATAAGTATGCAGCGCACAGCCAAGCCAGGCACCTTTTAGCCACGTTGTCGCGCCCAATGGAACGGTCAGGCCATGATGAATCATCGCGGCAAGCGTGCCAGCCAGTAGACCAAAAAACGCGGCGTGGCCGGTCGTGCGTTTCCAAAACATGCCGAGTAAGAAGGTGGCAAAAAGCGGCGCGTTTACAAATGCAAAAACCAATTGTAATAAATCCATAATGTTGTTGAATTTCGCCGCCGCGTAGGCCGCACAAATACTCAATAAAATCCCGGCGACGGTGGCGATGTGTCCCATACGCAGATAATGATGATCCGATTGGTTCGGACGAATGTAGCTTTGATAAATATCGTAAGTCCAGACCGTGTTAAACGCCGTAACATTTCCCGCCATGCCGGACATGAATGACGCGAGCAGCGCGGTGAATCCCAACCCCAACAACCCGCTCGGATAAAAATGAGCCAGCATCAGCGGTGTAGCCATATTGTAATCGAGAGAACCATTGGCGGATTTTGGCAGGAATCCGCCGCGCAGCGAATAGCTCAGACTGATGGCGACCATTCCGGGCAGAATCACCAATAATGGGAAAAGCATCTTGGGGATTGTCGCGATGAGCGGAGTGCGCCGCGCGGCGGACATGGATTTCGCCGCCATGGCGCGTTGTATGACGAGGAAGTCGGTGCACCAATAACCGTAGGCAAGAACAAAACCTAAACCCATTAACATGCCCATCCATTCCACCCCCATCGGATTATCGGACGGCGATTTAAGCGGCGACCATACCGTGGTTAAGGTATTCGGCGCAAACCCTTGACTGACCGCGACTTCGCTTAGCCTGTGTTTCAGCCCAGCCCATCCGCCCATGCTTTTGAGACCCAGATAGGTCAGTGGTATGAATCCCATGACGATGAGGAAAAACTGCAGCACTTCGTTGTAAATGGCCGATGTTAACCCACCCAAAAAAACGTAAACCAAAACAATAGCCGCCGACAACCAAATGCAAAAATTAAAGTTCCAGCCCAGCATCAATTGCAACAATTTTGCCAGTGCAAACATTGAAATTCCGGATGAAAATATAGTCATGGTCGCGAATGTAAAGGCGTTCAATCCGCGCGTTTTTTCATCAAAACGCAACTTGAGAAATTCAGGCACTGAACGCGCCTTCGACCCATAATAAAACGGCATCATGAATACGCCCACAAAGACCATTGCCGTGACCGCGGGAAGCCAGTAAAACTGGCACGTTAACACGCCATATTCTGCCCCGCTTGCGCCCATGCCGATGACTTCCTGCGCGCCAAGATTGGCCGAAAGGAAGGCAAGCGCAGCGATCCATGTGGGAATTCGGCGGCCCGACAGAAAAAATTCGTCTCCCGTATTCACGGACTTGCGCAAAACCCATCCGATGCCCAGCACGAACGCCAGATAGCTGGCAAGAATCATGTAATCTACTGTATGGAGATGTACTATTGGCATGGCTCTCTTCTTATTCGCACACCAGATTCCAAGCAATCGTGGCGTCCTCGGGAGCATCAATTTTTAACAACACCAGATTTTCGTTACCCGGATAGGATTCGGGGTGAATTTTGGCATTCGAGGCAAACACGTTAACCACACGAAACCCGTTTAACGCAACCACAATTTCATATGTTTCACCGCCAATGACTGTGGAAGCGC
>JASHVW010000038.1 GCA_030044395.1 Verrucomicrobiia bacterium | reverse complement strand
TTTCGAAGCGCGGCCGGCAAATGCGCATTAACATTGACAGGTGCAAAATCGGCATTAGAGTTGCTGTTAAGGATTCTCTTATGATAACTCGATTTGGCGGCGTTTCACTTGGACTGTTTCTTTGCCTTTTTGCAACCACGTCGCTCCACGCAACCGATTATACCCTCACCATCATCGTCCAGGGCTCCGGCGCCATTGCCCAAAATCCGACCAATTCTAATTCTACCTATCCGCAAAATTCTACCGTCACGCTCACCGCCACGCCAGACGCAGGCTGGTACTTTTCCAATTGGTCCGGCGACACCAACAGTTCGGTCAATCCCATCAATGTGACGATGTCTTCCGACCTGGTCATCACCGGCAGCTTTTTGCCGTATCCGACTTACACACTGATGCTGCTCACCAACGGCCAGGGAACGATTGATTTGAATCCCCCCGGCGGCAGCTACTACAGCAATTCCATTGTCACCGCGACGGCAACGCCGGCGGCCGGATGGGTGTTTACCGGCTGGTCGGATGCCACCAACACGACCGCCAATCCCGTAGCCCTTGCCTTGGATTCCAATATTTCACTGGCGGCGACGTTTGCCGAATTGCCGGTGTTTGAAACCCAACCGGTCAGTGTGACCAATATCGCGGGAAGCACGGTGAGTTTTACGGCGGGCGCGCAAGGCACCGCGCCGTTGGGTTACCAATGGTATTTCAGCGGCGGCTCGCTTGGATTGCAAACCAACACCACGCTTTCCTTGACGAATGTTTCGTCCGGCCAGCAGGGAACTTATTGGGTGATCGCCACCAACAATTACGGCAGCGCGACCAGCCACGTGGCCTCGCTCACGCTCACCAACGCCGTGGGACCGACGAATGTGGTCACGTCGCCGACCGAGGTAGGTTTACTCGCGGCCATTCAATCCGGCGGATGGATTGGATTGGATTTTAATGGAACCCTCACCCTGACGAACACCATCACCATCACCAACAATGTCATTCTGGATGGAAATAATGTTTCGGTGACCATCAGCGGCGGCAATGCGGTGCAATTGTTCAATATCGCCCCCGGGGCAAGCCTTACCGCATCCAATCTGACCTTGGCGGATGGAGAATGTCTAGTGACCAATGGAACGCCGGGGACACCGGCGGACGGCGGAGTGATTTATAACAACGGCGGCGCCGTAACCTTGGACGGCTGCACATTGACGAACAACAGCGCACAGTCGTTGATTTACGGCGGATTGGCCCGGGGCGGCGCCATTTTCAACAACGGCGGCGCTGTGCTGTTAAACCAAACGGTCCTGTCAAATAATGCTGCCATCGGCGGTGGCCCCAATAGTATCATATCTGCATCCACCGTTGGCACAAGTTTAGGCGGAGCCATTTACAACACAAACGGGGTGGTAACAGTTGTTGATTGCATTATCAGCAGCAATCTTTCCGAAAGCATATGTGAATCGTCCGCCGTGGGCGGCGGTCCACCTAATGGATTGTCCATGGGCGGAGGAATCTATCAAGCGACGGGCTCTATAATAATTGACGGGAGTATTTTAGCGTCCAGCCTGTCTTTAGGAGGCGCCGAGCCGGATATCAATGGCGGTGCAGCCAGCCCTGCATATGGTGGTGCGATTGCCGCCGTGGGTGGCAATCTCTCAATCCATTCGAGCCAGCTTTCGGACAATCAGGCCGTCGGCGGCGCCGGCTCGCAGGGCCCTGCTGGCCCTGCCTTTGGCGGGGCGATTTACGGCAGTTCCATGTGGACAGTCGCTGACAGCACATTCTATGGCAATCAAGCAATAGGAGGCATCAATTCGTTCAATTTTGGCGATTCAAGTTTTCAAGGCACAAATAGTGGAAATGGCGGAGCCATTTATAATGTCGGTACGCTCACGCTCAACCGATGTTCCATATATTCCAATTACGTCCAGGGCGGATCGGTTGTCGCTTATCAAAACGGCTCGGTGGCCATGGGGGCAAACGGGCTGGGAGGCGGAATCTTCAACGCATCGCAATTGACAGCGACGAATTGCACCGTCACTTTAAATTCCGCCATCGGTGGCGATGGCGCGGGTTTCGTATACGGACTGACAGTTTTTTCCCCTGGCTCTTCAGGCCTCGCCTTGGGCGGCGGCATCTTCAACGAATCCAATGCGATTGCCATGAACCTCACGATTGCCAGCAACGCCTGCATCTCGCCGGCAGGCTTTGGCTTCACGAACAACCTCGCCGCCGGCGCCGAGATCGCCAGCCAGGACGGCACGTTTGCCCTGCATAATTCCATCCTTGCCTATAGTGGCACCAACAGCAATGCCTACGGCACCATCACTGATAACGGTTACAACATGTCCGATGACGGCTCCGCCAATTTGTCCAGCGGTTCCAGCTACAATTACACCGACCCGCAACTGGCCTCCTTGGCCAATTATGGCGGCCCCACCCTTTGCATGGCCTTGCTCTCCAACAGTCCGGCCATTGATTCCGCCGACCCTTCCGACTTTCCGCCCGTGGACCAACGCGGCTATGTCCGGCCCATCGGCGCCGGACCGGACATCGGCGCCTATGAATACGGTTCCTACCCGCCGTCCAACAGCCCCTCTTTGAACATGCTTCCGCTTCGGGGTAATCTTGTCCTGTCGTTCACAGCCGTTCCTTCGCACACGTACCATTTTCAGGCCTCCCCTGATTTGTCGTCGTGGACGGATGTGAACGTCAACGGACCTTTTACGACTTCAACCAACATCT
>JASHVW010000037.1 GCA_030044395.1 Verrucomicrobiia bacterium | reverse complement strand
CTCGCTCCCGATGCAGGCGGGACTGGGCACCAATCATTCTTCACAGTAGCCGATCATTGCACCTGGAGCCGTTTCTGGGAGTGGGCCGCGGCATGGTGCAGCATGAGAATCATCTTTTTGAGCATGGGGGTCTTGGTCATTCTGGATGCGCTGGCCCATCTGTTCATTCGCAGCCAAAACCATATCGCGGAACTGATGACCCTCTCCCTGGCAATATTTCCCGCGCTCCTGCTTTTATTCGGGTTTTACGATTTGGCCAAAGCGATCCTCTGACTCGGCAACTTAAGCCGTGGACGCGCGGTCTTTGACCTCGAGCTTTTGCCAAATGGCGCCGTAGATTGCGATCACAGCGAAGCAGATCAGAGGAATCACAAATCCAACGCGCATACCGCCTCTGTCGGCTATATAACCCATAATCGGCGTCATAATAGCGCCGCCCACAATGGACATGACCAGCAAAGACGAAGCAAATTTGGTGTGCTCGCCCAGACCGCGAATGCTCAGCGCGAAAATCGTGGGGAACATGATGGACATGAAGAAGAAGCTGGTCATGATACCAATGACACCGGCCCAGCCTCCGCCGGCCATGGCCACCACCATCATGAGGGTGTTGATTACGGCGTAACCGGCGAGGGCTATGTGCGGTTTGGTGAGGCCGACGATAGCGCTGCCAAAAAATCGTCCCCCGGCAAAGCAAACGAACGCCAAGGTCTGCAAATATCCCGCCGAGCGGTCCGTCGAGTCGGCGACATTGGATCTGACGTAATTAACAAAGAAGCTGAAGATGCCGGTTTGCGCGGCCACATAAAGGAATTGCGCGACCACGCCTAACGTGAAATGCCAGCGTTTGAAAATAGATTTTTTCGCCCTGCCTTCTGCCTCAGCTTGAAATTCCTCCGCCGCCCGGACATCCGGGATTTTCGCAAAGATGAAAATCGTCAGTAGAACGGCCACTGCAATGCCAATGCCCAAATACGGAATATAGAGTTTGGCGTTGCTGGTGTTCACCTCCTGCGTGGCGGACAGGATGATGCTGGAGCCGATGAACATTCCCGAAATCCAACCAAACCCATTGCAGGTCTGTGCCATGTTGATCCGCGTGGCGCCGCTTTCCGGGGGGCCGAGGACTGTCGTATAAGGATTGGCGTTGGTTTCCAGGCATCCCAAGCCGCAGGCGAGAACGAACAAACCCAGGAGAAACGCCCAATAAGTGTTAATGTTGGTTGCGGGAATAAACCAAAATGCTCCCAAGGCGGCCAAGGTCAGCCCGACGATAATGCCGCCTTTATAGCCGAAGCGACGCGAGATCACGCCAGCGGGCAGGGCAATAAGAAAGTAGCCCATGTAAAAGGCCCATTGCACAAAACCGGACTGGAATTTGGAAAGGTTCAGCGAGTTTTGAAAATGCTTATTGAGATTGTCGAGCAGGCCGCTGCAACAGCCCCAAAGCAAAAAAAGTGAACAGATTAGAAGGAATGTAAACAGGTGGTTTGTGCCGTCGGATCCGCGGAACAGCCCGGCTTTGCCTTGGGAGGACGCATTGATCGAAGGCGTGCTGACGTTGTCTGAAGTGTTCATGGTTTTGTTATCGGTGGTTACGGAGATTTTTTTCACCCATACAGCGGTCCGAAGTTGGCGCAGGCGCGGAAATCCGCGCCTTCCCGGTCGGCCGTCCCAAAAGCGTTCCACGCGCTGGGACGGAAGATGTTTTCGTCGGTAACATTGTGCATATAAACCGGAATTCGCAGCATGGATGCAAGGGTGATGAGCTCGCCGCCAACGTGGCCATAGCTCAACGCGCAGTGATTGGCGCCCCAGTTGTTCATGACCGTATAGACATCGCGGAAGGCGCCGTTACCCATAGCGCGCGGCACGAACCATGTCGTCGGCCATGTTGGATTCGTGCGTTCATCCAGGGTCGCATGAATTTTTTCGGGCAAATCAACGGTTTCACCTTCGGCGATTTGCAGTGCGGGGCCGAGGCCCTTAACTAGGTTCAACCGGCAAATGGTAGCAGGCATCCCGCCGCGGGTGCGGAAGCGTGTTGACCAGCCGCCGCCCGGAAAGTACTCAGTAATGGACGGATGCCACGTGGTGGCGGTGAGACATTTTTTAATCTCAGCCTCGCTGATTTCCCAGAAAGGCTTCATTGCCGGTTTTCCGGCGATTGCTTGTTCGCCGGTGCCGTCCAATGCGGCAGGACCGGAATTGATCAGGTGCAGAAAGCCATCAGCCGCCACTCCGGCCAGCTTATGGCCGGTCACACGCTTCACAGCGTCGGCGCTCCAATACGTGCGCACGTCGGCGAAGACCTGGGCAGTGTTGGTGAGCAAATACCCGAACAACATGCAGGCGCCGTTCAACGAATCGTTTTCCGTGGCCACGATAAACGGAGCGCGCGCGCCGTTCCAATCGAAAGATGTATTGAGGATGGCTTCCATGAAATCGCCGTTTGGGAAATGGTCGGTCCACTGGCGCTGGCCTTGGAAGCCTGCGGCGATGGCGTAATGACCGAGTGATTCTTCGCCGAAGCCCTTTCTGGCCAGTCGGGGATTGCCGCGCATAAGGTCGCGCGCGATGAGGGCCATTTTCACGGAAATTTCCCATTCGCGATCCAATTGCGCTCGCGGCCGGGTGGTCTTTGGAGAGTTGTAGTCTTTGCCTTCTTTGCAGTTCATTTTGACCCATTGGATGGCCTTCTCATATTCCGCGCGATCATAAATCTGGCGTTCGACGCGCCGGGTCATTTCGCTCATGTCCACCGATTCAACCCTTATCCCCAAATAATCTTCAAAGAACTCAGGATTCACAATGGAACCGGCTATGCCCATCGAAGTGCCGCCTATGGCCAGATACGATTTGCCGCGCATAATGGCGACGGCCAGGCCGGCACGGCAAAAACGCAGGATTTTTTCCCGGACATCCCCAGGAATGGTCTTATCGCCGCCGTCCTGGACATCACGTCCGTAAATTCCAAAGGCGGGCAGGCCCTTTTGCGCATGGCCGGCAAGCACGGCGGCAAGATAAACCGCGCCGGGGCGCTCGGTGCCATTGAATCCCCAAACCGCCTTGGGAATGGCCGCGTCCATGTCCATGGTCTCGCTTCCATAACACCAACAGGGGGTGACGGTGAGGGAGACGCCGACTCCCTCGCGCGCAAATTTTTCGGCGCAGGCGGCGGCTTCGGTGACGCCGCCAATGCAGGTGTCTGCAATCACGCATTCGGCCGGTTTGCCGTTGGGGTAACGCAATTCTTCTTTGATAAGTCGGGAGACTGATTGCGCAAGATTCATGGTTTGTGATTCGAGCGACTCGCGCACGCCGCCCAGACGCCCGTCAATGGCTGGACGGATCCCGATTTTTGGGAATTTTTTGAAAAGCGGATTTTCCATAATATGTATTTTGTGGTCCG
>JASHVW010000381.1 GCA_030044395.1 Verrucomicrobiia bacterium | reverse complement strand
ACTGACCGTGCTTTCCAGTCTTAAACAATCACAGCATGAATATCTTGAACAATCACAACATGAATATGAATAAAGCACTTACACTCATTTTTCTGGGGCTTGTTTTTCAACTGCCGGTTCGCGCCGCGGACACAAGTTCCACCGCAGGCGGCGGCTTGCTGGATTACGTCAACATCCTTCAGGGGACGGATTCATCCTATGCCTTATCCCATGGCAACACGATTCCGCTCGTGGGCATGCCGTGGGGGATGATTGACTGGTCCGTTGAAAATAATACCGATTCCGCATGGATCTATTACAGATGGTTCTTCCATCCGAACGGAACCATTGACGGATTTCGCGCCACGCACCAGCCCAGTCCGTGGATGGGCGATTATGGCCAGTTCGTATTGATGCCGCAGAGCGGCGACTTGCAGATGGACACCAAGGCCCGCAGTTCCGAATACGACACCAACGCTTCGATTTTGCGGCCCGACTATGAGAAGCTGGAGTTGAAAAAAGGTCGCATCACGGCTGAACTGACCGCCACGGAAAGAAGCGCCGTGTTCCGCTTCACTTTCCATGAAGGAGATTCGGGAAGATTGATTATCAACGCGGCGGGAGGGTCTGAAATCAACATCGCCGGCCGCGCCATTCGCGGGTTGGGCCGGGCCAATAGCGGAGGAGTCCCTGAAAACTTTGCGCAATACTTCGTCATCGAACTGGATCGCGACATCGTGAAAAGCGATGTGTTTGTCAACCATGCTTCGACTGGCAACCCTTCCGGGAAAGGCGACGACGTGGCCGCCTATGTGGAATTCAAAACCGCGCCGGACGATCCGGTGATCCTACGGGTGGGAACCTCCTTGATCAGTTGGGAACAGGCGGAACAGAATCTACAGGCGGAAACCGCCGGAGGCTTCGACGCCGTTCATGCGCGGGTCCAGAAAACATGGGAAGACAATCTGGGGCGGATTGAAATTGCGGCCGGCGACGACCAGAAGAAGACGTTTTACTCCTGTCTTTACCGGGCGCAGATGTTTCCGCATCGTTTATACGAGCTGGACGCGGACGGAAACGCCATTCATTACAGTCCCTACGATGGCAGGATACATAAAGGCGTGCTCTATGGAGACATCGGCATGTGGGACGGATTTCGCACGACGTTTCCGCTCCTGAGCATTATTTTTCCTTCACAATACCAGGAAATCCTCCGGGGATTTGTCAATATCGCATCCGAGAGCGGATTGCTTCCGGAGTGGCCCAGCCCCGGCGCCCGCAGCGGTATGCCGGGCCAGCATTGCGCGGCGCTTTTTGCTGACGCCGTGGCCAAGGGCGAAACCAACTTTGACGTGGCCACGGCTTACAAATCCCTGCGCTTGACTGCCTTTGCCGATGGCACATGGGGGGGAAGAGACGGTGGCTCTTATTACCTCAAACTCGGTTACATCCCGGATGGCGGGTGCAGCTACGCCCTTTCCACCACGCTGGACTACGCTTACGATGACTGGTGCATTGCGCAAATCGCCAAACAACTGGGCCGTCTTGACGACTATACAAATCTGATGGCACGGGCGCAAAACTATCGCAAACTCTGGGACCCAAGCGTGGGCTTTATGCGGCCCAAAAATGCAGATGGCGACTGGGTCGGGACTTTTGACCAGTTTGCCTGGGGCGGTTCTTATGCGGAAGGCGGCCCCTGGCAATGCAGTTGGTTCGCTCCGCATGACACCGCCGGTCTGGCCAGCCTGCTGGGCGGAGGGGACAAGCTCGCGGCAAAGTTGGATCAAATGCTGGGACTTCCACCCGTTTTCCACCCCGGCGGCTACGCGTGGATCGGCGTCATCCATGAAATGGCGGAGATGGCCGACGCCAAATTTGGACAATATGACCAGGGCAACCAGCCGGGGTTTGACGACCTTTATCTTTTTGCCGCCGTGGGCCAGCCGTGGCAGACCGAATACTGGACCCGGCGCGTCTGCGCGGAATTGTTCAACTCCGGCGAGGATGGATTTCCCGGCGATGAAGACAACGGCTCCATGGCCAGTTGGTATCTGCTCAGTTCCATTGGCTTGTATTCGCTCTGTCCGGGCACGCCCGAATATGTGTTGACCAGCCCGGTGTTTCAAAAAGTCACCTTGCATTTGCCGCAAGACAAAACATTTGTCATCAGCACTTCGTCCAACAGCGAAAAGAATGTCTATGTCCAGAGGTCTCAACTGAACGGCAAGGACGACAGCCGGACCTTCATCACGCAGCCGGACATCATGCAAGGCGGAGAATTGCACATGGACATGGGAGCAGATGCGAACATCCACCACGTCAGCAACGAGGACCTGCCCTATTCCGCGTCACCATAACCAATGAATGTCTCTCGGTTTGACACCGGATTCACTTAAACCGTCGCTCTGCTGCCCGCTGCGACGCCGACCAGCAGGCGCAAAATTATCCAGGCGGCTGACCACCTTCGTCTCTGGTGCTTCCACACAAACAGCAGCCTGAACATAGACGACGTGATCAGCTGCACGATTGCCGCCGATTGCCGACGGCAGGACAACCACGGTTCCGCTGCGCCACATAGGTGGCGACGGGAATGCCATAGATAGTGAAAATCATTCATTTGGATGATTGAATTGCCCATTTGATCGTGTATTCTCCTCATTACTTTGCCATTAAGGTGTATGTCCGATACTCGTATGTAATTGTTATGCGTAACCATCAAATTATCAATAAACAAAGGCGGCACCCAAAATTCCGTTGCTTGCCGCTTTGCACTTCGAGCGTAACCCATAGTTCCTTCAGATTCCTGATTACTCCATTGGCGCTGGCACTGGTGCTGTTTGGCATCTCCCTGTCCCAGTCATCGCCACTGGTCACCCAGCCATCGCCACTGGTCATCGGCGGAATTTCGGCGGCCGGCGGAAACGTCGTCATCAGCGGCGGCGGCGGAATTGCTGATGCAAATTATTTCGTGCTGGCGTCCACAAATATTGCGCTGCCGCTGGATCAATGGCAGTTCCTCGCCACCAATTCGTTCGACCAAAACGGCAATTTCATTTTCACCAATTCGCCGTTGCCGAACACGCCACAGATGTTTTACCGGTTGTCGGTTGCGCCGCCTTCGACGCCGACGGGCTTGAGCGCGACGTTCACCGGCAGCGGCCAGATTACGCTGGCTTGGACATCCGTATCCGGCGCGACGAATTACAACGTATATCGCGGGACAAATTCCGGCGGGGAAACATGGGTGGGCAACAGCAGCGGCGGCACCGGTTATGTTGACAACGGATTGACGAACGGCACGACCTATTATTATTATGTCACGGCTTTGGGCGCGGGCGGACAGAGCGGCAATTCATCGGAAGTCAGCGCCACGCCCCTGCCGGCGCTTTTAGTGGTCAACTTTGACGCGGTGGGAGGGTCTGGCGGTTTTAATTATTCCGGTCAAGCTGGTTATCCTGATCCGGGACATAACTATTGGAATCCGGTAGTCCACAATGGGACAACCGGCGCGGGAACCGAGTCGGATGGAGCGACACCCACCACGATCACGTTTACGGACAACAGTGCTAACAACTTCAGCTAC
>JASHVW010000380.1 GCA_030044395.1 Verrucomicrobiia bacterium | reverse complement strand
CTTTACGCCTATGTCAGGCGGCGTGGCCATTCGGCGCACGACGCCCAGGATTTGAACCAGGCCTTCTTCGCCCGGCTGCTGGAACGCCATTGGGTCGCCTCAGCCGACCGTGAGCGCGGACGTTTCCGCACGTTTCTGCTTACGGCCATGAGCCGCTTTCTTTCGGATGAATGGGACAAGCTCCGCGCGCAAAAACGTGGTGGTGGCGTGGTGTTTATCCCCGTGCAATTGGATACCGCCGAAACCCGATATGGGTGCCAGCCGGTGGACGATTCCTCACCCGAGCAATGCTACGAACGCCAATGGGCGTTGACGTTGCTCGACACCGTGCTCCAGCGGCTGCGCGCCGAATACGAAAGCAATGGCAAAGGCGAATTGTTCGCTGCATTGAATCCTGCCCTGGTGGGTGATCGCGAATCCCAGCCTTACGCGATGTTGGCCGCGCGTCTCGGCATGAATGAGAACGCGGTCAAAGTGGCTGTCCATCGCCTCCGCCGCCGTTACCGCCACTTGTTGCGCGCTGAAATCGCCGAAACTCTCGCCGCCGACGAAAATGTTGACGACGAACTCCGTCACCTCTTCTCCGTTCTAGCCCGTGTGTAGCACCCGCGTCTCGTCCCGCTTCGCGGGATGCGTTCCGCGGGAAACCCTCGGGCGGCTCCGCCGAGGTGTCCCCGCGGGCTTGCGGCGGGCCTGTGCCACTAATGTCTGCTTTTTGATTTCTACTTTCTGCATTTCTTCCCGTAACCTTTCCCGCGCGTTTCCTATGAATGGCTTGAAAGAAGAATACTTATGGATACCATGCGAATCTGCCCAGGCTGTCATAAACCTCTCGCCCCGGGACTGCCCATGGGCCTCTGTCCCGAATGCCTCATCAAAGCCGGCTTCCCCGCTGGCACCGAAGCTGAAACCAGCAATCCCTCCGCCTTCGTTCCGCCCGCCATCACGGAATTTGCCGCTTTGTTCCCGCAACTCGAAATCCTTGAACTCATCGGCAAAGGCGGCATGGGGGCCGTTTATAAAGCGCGCCAAAAACAATTGGACCGAATCGTCACCCTCAAAATTCTCCCGCCAGGAGTCGGGAAAGACCTTGCATTCGCCGAACGTTTCACCCGCGAGGCCCGGGCCCTCGCCAAACTCAATCACCCAAACATCGTCACCCTCCACGAATTTGGCCAGGCCGGCGGCCTGCTCTTCTTCATCATGGAATACGTGGACGGCGTGAATTTGCGCCAATTGCTCGCAAACAATCCCGTGTTGCCGCGCGAGGCTCTCTCCATTGTCCCCCAAATATGCGATGCCCTCCAATTCGCCCATGACCACGGCATCGTCCATCGCGATATCAAACCCGAAAACATCCTGCTTGAGCGGCGCGGCCACGTGAAGGTCGCGGATTTTGGCGTGGCGAAATTGATGGATATGGCCAGCGAAGAACCGGCAGGGCAGGGGATGCCCGCCGAATCATCGCCCCTCACCGGGGCCGGGAATGTCGTCGGCACTCCCACCTACATGGCGCCCGAGCAGGTCGAGCATCCCACCCTGGTGGACCACCGCGTGGATATTTACGCGCTCGGCGTGGTCTTTTACCAATTGCTCACCGGCGAACTGCCGGGTAAACAACTTCAGCCGCCCTCCCACAAAGTCCATATTGATGTCCGCCTCGATGAGGTCGTCCTGCATGCCCTTGAGAAGAAACCGCAGCGACGCTACCAGCACGCCAGCGAAATGAAAACGGCCGTGGAAAAGATAGCCGTGACCTCCGCTCCAGCAGGGGAATCCTCGCCGCCAAACGCCGAGGCATTGGCCGCGAAAGTGCTCTCGCGGGACTATCTGAATATCGGCAATTGTCTCCGTCGCGCCTGGGCCACCGTGAAAGGTGATTTCTGGTCGCTCGTAGCCATCACCGCCCTCGTCCTCGTCTTGCTGTCCGCCCTGACCTCCGCCAACAAAGGGTTCGAGATGAACACCGTAACGAAAATCGCCCACTTGAATCTCGGGTTGGCCGGCATTCTTTTCGCAAGTCCGCTGATCGGCGGCTTGGCCCTTTTGTTCCTCAAAGCCGTCCGCAAAGAACCCTTCGGCCTGGACACGGCTTTCGCCGGGTTCAAAGACTGGAAGGTTTTCCTCCAACTTTTCCTTGCTGGACTGGTTACCCAATTGCTCATTGGGTTGGGTTTTTTCTGTCTCATCCTCCCCGGCGTTTATTTGCTGGTCGCCTGGCAATTTACCTTGCCTCTCGTGATTGACAAACGCCTCGATTTCTGGCCGGCGATGAATTTAAGCCGCAAAGCCATCGCCAAACATTGGTGGAAATTTTTTGGCTTCCTCCTTGCCCTGCTGCTCGTTCTTCTTCTCGGCCTCTTATGTCTCGGCGTCGGCCTCTTCGTCGCCATCCCCGCCACCATCGCCGCTCTGATGTATGCCTACGAGGACATTATCCACTCCTCTACCCCCAAACCCCAACTTTAAAATTTTGTGTCCTTCGCAGACACCCGAAGTAGGTGACGACGTAAGGAGTCTCGAATCTCTTTCCTGATCATTTACCCGAAAATGACGGATTTCTGAATCTTAATCTCCGTTTCCCGGTTTCAGCCATCAGTGTTTCCAGCCGCCGTCTCATACAAGCGTTGTACTGACTCCCTACTGAGAACGATGATGGTAAACACCCCAAGCGCTGTCCCAAATGGGAAAAACATGCACAAGATCGCCGCCATTACGAAGCTGAACATTCGCTTGCGGCGTTTCGCCAGATACCGGCCTGAAATCAAAGTGCATACCGCGCACGCCCATCCTAACAATGAAAATGTCACCCCGATCACGATGAAAAAATACCCAAACAAAGCGGGGGGAGGCGGCGCCTTTTGGCCTTGCGTCATAAACCCAGGCTCAACAATCAACAGCACCCCCATCGCAACGTACATCAGAGGAAAGCACGCAAACAGTGCGCCAAGCCCGGCAACAACATAGTGAAAAATGGCCAGTAACTGTAAATGCTCCCCATCTTGCCTGCTTGTGGTTGAGGAAAATGATGTGGCTTCCATAGATCGTAACGCCTGGCTCCCAAAGCTGCCTGCCTCGACGAGGCTTTGCAAGGCCAAAATGTCGAAGGATTTTGAGGCGAACAGCAGCGTACGATCAAAACGTGTGCGATCAATGGACCTGGACCCGAAGGAGAACTGCGGGCGACTTGCGATCGTTTCTCCATCCTTTTACCGTGCCTTTCCCTTAAACGTGTGCTAAAATTCATTCGCATGATTCTTACGCCTGAGGAGCTTAACAGTCTCGTCAATCTGGTTCATCAGTCGCCCCACGCTCTCCTGGGAATGCACCCGCTGGGTGACAAGTCCGGCCTCGTCGTGCGCACACTCTTGCCCGATGCCGCCAAAGTCGCCATCGAGCCTGTGACCGAGAAGAACATGCCCGCCTTCGAGCTTCAGCGAATTCCCAACACCGACGTTTTTGAGGGCGCCACGAAAGCCGCCAACAGGGTCTATGCCTATGATTTGGTCATCACGACTCACAAGGGCGGAAAACGCCGGACCCGCGACCCCTATTCGTTTTTGCCCACCCTCGGCGAGAATGATCTATATTTGTTCGGAAAGGGCGATGAGCGGAAGCTTTATGAAAGACTCGGCGCTCAATTGCGCACGATTGACGGTGTGCACGGCGCCAGCTTTGCCGTCTGGGCGCCGAATGCCCAAAGAATCAGCGTCGTGGGAGACTTTAACAACTGGGATGGGCGGTTTCATCCGCTCCGCCTGCTCGGTGCGTCCGGCGTGTGGGAAATTTTCATCCCCGGCGTGGGGGAGGGGGCCCATTATAAATTCGAAATTCGTGACGCGCATGGAAACATCACGCTGAAGACCGACCCGTTCGGATTTTTCTTTGAGGTGCCCCCTAAAAACGCCGCCATCGTCTGGAATAACTGGAATTTCAACTGGACGGACGATGCCTGGATGGCGCACCGCCGCGAGCGCGATCCGTTACGGGCGCCATTGAGCATTTATGAGGTCCATATCGGATCCTGGCGGAAAAAGACCGCCACGGAATCCTGGAGTTACCGTGAATTGGCCGAGCCGCTCGCGCTTTACGTCAAGCGCATGGGCTTTACTCACGTGGAATTTCTCCCGGTGGCCGAGCACGCATTTTATCCTTCGTGGGGCTATCAGGTCACCGGCTTCTTTGCGCCCACCAGCCGCTATGGCACGCCCGGCGATTTTCAATTCCTGGTCAATGCCCTCCACGAGGCGGGCATCGGCGTGATTATTGACTGGGTCCCGGCCCATTTTCCGCGCGATGCATGGGCGCTAGCGAAATTCGACGGCACGGCTCTTTTTGAGCACGAAGACCCGCGCCGCGGGGCGCACCAGGACTGGGGTACGTTGATCTTCAATTATGGCCGCCATGAGGTCTCCAATTTCCTCATCGCAAACGCCCTATTCTGGTGTGGACGGTTCCACGTGGACGGCCTCCGCGTCGATGCCGTGGCCTCGATGCTTTATCTCGATTATTCGCGGAAGGAGGGCCAATGGCTTCCCAACCAATTCGGCGGACGTGAAAACCTCGAGGCCATAGATTTTTTGCGGCGGTTCAACCATATCGTCCACGTCGAATTTCCAGGCATCATGACCATTGCCGAGGAATCCACTGCCTGGCCCCAGGTGACCCGCCCGCCGCACATCGGCGGACTGGGCTTTTCCTTTAAATGGAACATGGGCTGGATGCACGATACTTTGAATTATTTCAGCCTGGACCCCGTCTATCGCAAATATCATCAGAACGATCTCACCTTCGCGATGCTGTATCATCATCATGAAAATTTCATCCTGCCGCTCTCCCATGATGAAGTCGTCCACGGCAAAGGCTCCCTCCACCGCCGGATGCCCGGCGACGATTGGCAACGGTTTGCCAATCTCCGCACGCTCCTCGGCTATCAATGGCTTTTCCCTGGAAAAAAACTTTTGTTTATGGGCGGCGAATTCGGCCAGAGCCAGGAATGGAACGAAAACGGCCAGTTGGATTGGTGGCTGCTTGCTGCGGGGCCGTATCATCGCGGCCTGCAAAAATTTGTCGAGGACGTGAACCGCCTTTACGCAAAATCCTCCTCCCTTTGGCAGGCCGATTACGATTACAGCGGCTTTTACTGGATTGATTGCGCCGACAACGAAAACAGCGTCCTCTCCTTTGTGCGCCAGAAGAATGACGGGGCCAATCCCATTGCCGTCATCTTGAATCTCACTCCGGTTGCGCGCCCGAATTATCGGATCGGTTTGCCGCGGGCGGGGAAGTGGCTGGAAATTTTGAACAGCGATGCGGCCATTTACGGCGGGAGCAACAGAGGCAATTATGGCCAGATCGTCGCGCACGAGCACAAATGGCACAATCAGAATCATTCAGCGGAGATTTATTTGCCCCCCCTGAGCATACTGGCCTTCACCCCGGAGTAGCCGGCCGTCAAAATCCAGGACCTTGCCGCCCTTTGCTGCGCCGGATTGACGCTCACCGTCTTGGCTTGCGGCGACTATGACGCCGCTTTTAAATCATCCGCGACTTCCAGGTCGCTAAAGTGTCATGAACCATTTTACCGTGACGGAAAACTTTCCAGTGTCGGCGGAGCGCCTTCCCGGCGGTCGGGTTCGAAATCCGCCGTCCGCCAATGAACTGTGAACGTGGTTTTGCCCGCCAAAGCAAGCGCTTCCAACATTTCCCAATCGCTCAAGCCGTAGGCCGCAAAACTGTGCCGGTAAAAATGCCACGACTCCGGCGAGCCTCGTCGCGGGCGCAATCCAATGTCCATGGGCTTTGCCAGCGCGGCCAGGATCCCGTCCCAATCCGCGTCGTTGAAAATAAAATGTCCGGCCACAATCGTTTGACGCAATTTTGCCGCGGCAGATTCGCTTTCCACGTTACCCATCACGTCCAATGAATCCTCCGTCGTATGCAATATCAGAAACGGCGGGCGAAAGTCGGCCTGGATGTGGGTTTGGTTGGTCAGCGCCGTCACCGCGTCAAGCAGTGTCGGATTCGAAACCGGAAGGGTGGCGTTGACGCGGCGGAAAAAATAGATCTCGTCCGTGGCGCCCGGCATGAAAATCAGCGCCTTCACCGTGTCGTTACCCTGGAGGGATTCGAGCAGCAGCGGCACACAATTGGTGCGGTCCAATTCGGCGGCCGGAGACGCCAGCGGCATGCGGCTCAACGCAGCTTCCCAATCGTCGGCCAGGGCGCGAACGCTGGCGCCCAAGACACACATCAATATGACCAGTCGAAGCGGTTTCATAAAACAAGTTGTGTCAATCGTTCCTGAATCTGGCTGTTCCATCGGTTAAAATAGCTGAATAGGCGATGGCATTCCTCAACGGCTGGCAAAAGTCCTTGCCGGCCTGGCCTGTCGGAACGTGTCCAAACCGCATCCAGCGACTTCAATCCATCTTCCAACTGTCGGCGCAAAACGCCAAGCTTATTCTTCAACTCGTTCAACCGGTTAATCCATTCCTGGCCGCGCTCGAAGCGCTCCGCCTCCAACAACGGCGAAGCGCTTTTCTGCGACAGAAACACATCTACGTTTTGGCAGAGAGACGCAACCCCCGCGAAAACGTCGGCCAACTCATTCGGAATTTCCTGGATTTCCTTCGGCCGGGCGCCGGTCTCCAGTTCAACCAGGTGCAACAGGCGCGACTTCGGTTCGACCAGGCAATGGTGCGCCGCATTCAGTTCTGCGAATTTTTTGGCCGCCGCGGCTCTTTCGCCTTCGCTCTTGGCGTGGACTTTGTCGGGATGGAGATTGGCTGAAAGGCCGAGAAATTTCTGCTTGAGCGAATCGGCATCAAGCCAGGGACGTCGCGGCTCGTTGAGTAGCGCGAAATAATCAATCACGCGCTGAAACTTTCACCGCATGAGCACGTGGTTGCCGCGTTGGGATTTTTCACTTTGAATCCTCCGTCCAGCGTGTCGAGATAGTCCAATTCGCTGCCCGTGACGTAAAGGGCGCTCTTGGGGTCCACCACCACGCGCACGCCCGCGCTTTCCACCAGGATGTCCCGATTCGCCGGCGCGTCTTGCAGGTCCATTTTATATTGCAAGCCCGAACAGCCGCCGCCCACGACGGCCACCCGCAATACCCCGTTGGGCCGGCCCTGTTTCGTCAAAAGAGACGACACCTTCTGCGCGGCATTGGCAGTGAGTTTGACCAACCGCTCGTCGCCGACGCGGAAGTTCGACGGGGCGGGATTTGTTCTCGCGACGTTGGCAATCATTTGACGCAACAAGTTAACCGGCGCGGATGTTTGCGTCAACGGTGTGAATATTAAAGCCCGCAGCCTACGCCATCTGGCTTCTTTTGTAAAACTGCGTGGTGTCGGTTTCGGAGGCGATGACCCTCCGCAATTTCCGGATGTTAGCTTCTACTTTGTCCACGTAAACATTCGGTCCGTCCGGATACGGATCATTTAGAAAACGATGTTGTCCGCCAAAATCGCGGTCAAGCTTCGGTTTCACGTAATGCTCCCAAAAATCCGGCGTTTTGCGAACAAGCTCCTGGGCGCTGGAAAACAACCCCACCACATTGTTTCTCTGCTCCGTAAATCTCGCCGCTTCCGCAAATTCCGAGTAAAGAATCGGCAATTTCTCGATATAATCGTCTGCTGCCATTTGGCCGAGTAAATCCGCCGTGCCCAGGCAAAGGCCCGTGATCTTTTCAACGTCGCTCTGGAACGGAATCACCTTCAACACCGCGTCCACCCCCGTGCAACAAATCATGTTTTGTACCGCGGTCGCCTCTTGCGCTTCGAAATGATGTTCAGCCAGAAGTTCAGCGGCAAAATCCGCACTGCGTCCAACGTGGACAACGGTATATTTGGCGCCGGTGCCTTCGACATCGCCCCGTTGTTTTAAATAGCCCGTGTCATGCAGAAAGATGGCCAGCATGCCCAGTTCCGCCATGCGTTGGGGGATGGCTGGCGTCGCCCCGGCCAGAGACCGTCCTTGCAAAATCCGCGCCATGCACAACGCGCCCTGAAGCGTGTGTTCGAAATCGTGATAGCGCGCGTCAATCGCCTGGTAACCCGGGCGCCGGCCTTGGAACGCATCGGCCGCCCATTGAAAAATTCGGGGAATGAAAACTTTGTCCCCTTTCGGGAACATTTCCAGATACGCCGCTTGCAATTCATGAGCGACAGCGGCGGGGTCTTTCGTCGAAATTACCGGATGCATGAATCCCGCTTTCTCGTTTATTGAAATTAAGCCATTCACTGGCCCGGCGCAAGGGGTATCGGCGCGTGCTGACCTCAATCGGCCAACTTGACAAAAGCGTCCAGAATATTTGCCTTCAATGCGCGGGCGATTGGACCCTTGCCGCGCTGTTGGTCGAGAGACGCAGATTTTCCTCTTGTTGTTTCAACTTTATGGCGTTGGCGAGGTTTGCCTCCACGTCAGGCCTATTGGGCGCAATGTTCCGGGCGGTTTGAAATGCCTCGATGGCGGCATCCAGTTGCCCGCATTTCACCAAGGCATATCCAAGATTATTGAAATTCGCCGGATTGTTGGTCTGTACAGCGCAGAGACCTTTCAAGACCGGAATGGCCTCCGTAAACCGTTGTTTCCCAACTAACAGCTCAGCTAGAGACGTCATATAAGACGCGTTGCCCGGGGCGATGGCGTGCGCTGCTTGCATGTGAAACAGGGCATCGTTGAAGTGTCCTGCGCGATAACACGCGATGCCCCAGCCCCATTGCGACCGTGGGTCATCCGTGTTTTGAATCCACGCTATTCGAAAATGCTCAATCGCCTCCGCGTAACGCCCGTGTCGAAGGAGGCCGAACGCCAGGCCCCGTTGCGCCTCAACGTAGTCCGGATTAATTTCCACGGACTTCTCAAAACAATCCAAGGACCGATCAGGATTGCTCGTATCCAATACCGTGCCGAGATTGGCATAGGCCGTCCAATTGTTCCTGCTCACGGCCACGGCGCGGCTCCATCGGCTGTCCCCATCCCGCCAATAGCTGATATCGTTCCGCGTGACGGTGATCAGAAGGACGGCAACAATCGAGGCTAGGGCCAGCGACGCCTGCGGCCGCAGACGCAGCGATTCCGCCATGTCATTAATTCCCCACACCACGATCAGCAAAATGCCGATCATCGGTATGTAAGTATAACGATCCGCCATTGCCTGCGGGCCTACCTGTTCGATTATGCCGTTGACCGGGACCAGCGTCCCCAAAAACCAAAGCCAGCCTACCAGGAAATAGGGCCGCCGTACGTACACCACAAGCACCAGTGTGGAAAGTCCCGCGAGAACCGCAGCAGCCAGCCATAACTCACCCGCCGGCCAGGATTTTGGATACGTGTAGTTGGGTGAGAGATTTACCGGCCAGGACATATATCCCAAATAACGCGCGTAGGAAATCAAAGCGGTTTCCAAACGCAACGTCAGCGGCGGCTGGAGAATCACTGAATTCCCGCTCTGTTCGGCGAGTTCGGCGACGATGCTGGCGGGCACGATGAGGAGGAAGAAGGGAATTTTTTCCACCACCAGCCGGAGATTGGCACGGTCCAATTTGAAATCTGAAGTCCGGCGAAGCGGCCAGTAATCCAACAGCAATAACAGGCACGGAAACGTCACCAGCGTTGCCTTGCTCATAAGACTGAAAACGAAGAGCAGAAGTGTCAGCACATAGAACCGATCGTGCCGGCCGGCGGCCTTTTGGGATTCTTCCGCGTACCGAACATAGGCAAGTAACGCCAGCATTCCGAAAAAGAAGCTTACCACATCCTTGCGTTCAGAAATCCACGTCACGGACTCGACGCGCAACGGATGCACGGCAAACAAGGCGGCAAGAACAAAACTTCGCCCCACCGCCCCGGTCATTCTTTGCAGCAGCAGGAAGAGCAGCGACACGTTGGCTGCATGGATCAGGATATTGGTGAGGTGGTGTCCCCACGCGTTGTGACCGTAAACCTGAAAATCCATCATGTGGGTCAGCCATGTCAAGGGAACCCAGTTGGATTTCCCCAAGGCGGTAAAGGCCCAACACACGTTCGCCCAGGTCAGACCGCGGTTCACATGCGCATTGGCTAACAGATAGTCATTCTCATCATAAAATTGGAATTGGCAATGCACTGACGGCCAAAAAGTTCCGATCACCAGTACAATCAACAAACTGCAAAGAGCAAATAATCCTCCGGCAGATCGGAAAAAAGGCTTTCGAGAGGCGGAAGAAATCTGAATACCCTTTTTCCTTCTGTCGCTGGTGGAAAAACCGGATCTCTTTTTCGCCATGCGCCAATCGTGACATGCCATTCCAACTTGTCAAATTTAGACATCCGAACTTGATTACCGGCTCATGACGCATTAAATGGAGACATGACTGATCTTGGAAAATTCCTGGTCGTGGCGGGCCTGCTCATTGCGGCGGCGGGCGCCCTCCTCTGGTCGGGGTTTGGCAAGGGCTGGCTCGG
>JASHVW010000379.1 GCA_030044395.1 Verrucomicrobiia bacterium | reverse complement strand
AAGTAAACTTGCGTTTGGATAGCGGGCGGGAAGTGATTTTGCTTTAAGGCGGGGCACAGAGTGTGCTGTATTTAGTGGATTTTCCGAATGAAAAAGATTCTCGTGATTGACGATGAAGAGTGGCTGCGTGAAATGATTCAGCTCGCGCTTCGTCAGAAGGGCTTTGAGGTGATTGAGGCGCCGAATGGCACGGATGGGATTGAGATGGCGAGAAAGGAATTGCCCGATCTCATCCTATGCGACATCAACATGGGAAAAGTGGATGGTTACCTTACCCTTTCCGCCTTGCGCGCCGAAGCGCCGACCGCGGCAATTCCGTTCATCCTCATGACGGGACTGGCCGACAGCGCGAGCATGAGGCACGGCATGGAGTTGGGCGCCGATGATTACCTGCCGAAGCCCTTTACCACGGAAGCCCTTTATGCCGCCGTGGACGCCCGCCTTAAAAAGGCCCAGACGATCCGCGACGAAGCCGAACGCAAACTTGCTCATTTGCGCGACAATATCAGCCTCATGATGCCGCACGAGATGCGTACACCCCTCAACGGTATCCTGTCCAACGCCGAATTTCTCACCAACTCGGCGGGCACGCTCAAGCCGGCGGAAATTGCCGAGATGGGCGAGGAAATCCACAAATCCGGTGAACGGCTGGAACGGCTCATGGAAAACTTTTTGATTTACGCGCAGTTGGAATTGATCGCCGCCGACCCAAAGAATGTCAACGCATTACGCGTCGGCTCGACCGAGCATCCCGTCGAGCTGATAAAGAAGCACGCCACGGCACAGGCGAGCCACGCAAGCCGGCTGTCCGACCTGTCATTTGAACTGACAGACCTTCCAATCCCGATGTCTGAGGAATATATCGCAAAGATTGTGGACGAATTGACGCAAAACGCCTTCAAATTCTCCGCGCCCGGGACGCCAGTCCGACTCAGCCTCGCCGAAAATTTCAATGCCGTGAATTTTACGGTGAATGACCGGGGCAGGGGATTTACCCCCGAACAAACGACCCGCGTCGGCGCCTACATGCAATTCGATCGCAAGCTTCACGAGCAGCAGGGGTTGGGGCTTGGATTGACCATAGCGAAGAGGCTGGTTGAACTGCACGGTGGCACGCTTTCAATTATCAGCGATAAGGATGTGGGTGCGGTGATTGCCGCGAAATTCCCCAAGAACAAGGCGGCGTAGCCAGCGCGCGGACCACGCTTTTTGCGGAGCAGAAAGCGTCATCAGAGGCACTAAAACGTCCACTTCAAATCAAATTGCAATCTGATAGACATTAAACGATTACTGTTTGTCGATAAATAATTATTGACAATCAGATTAATTCCGATTTTTTGGAGCAACATGAATGCATCCGAAATAACAGCCAATCGCCGAATGAAACGGATTAAAAATTTCAGTAAAGTTGCCAGAGCCATTTTGCTTGCCCTATTGATAGTCGAGGGACTGGCCCTCATGGCACTGCCAGTTCTCGCCCTGGAGTTGCCGCGGGCGCTCAAATCAGAAGCTGCTTTTAAGAACTGTAGCAGTCTGGTCGCGGTTTTGTTTGTCTTTCTGGTCACCTCGAATTTTTTCCGCCTTTTCACACGCCTCAGCGACGGGCACCTGTTTGATTCACAAACCATTGCCTGCTTGGAAAGGGCGGGCAAATGGTGGATTATTGCGGGAATCGTTAAGACAATTTTTGATTCGCTGGCGGCGGCGATTTTTCGTGCCGACAATGTTGTCATCAATGGACCCAATGGAATCATCGCCGGCTTGATCATGTTTTTTATTGCGTGGCTGTTCGGCGAGGCGCAGAAACTTCGGGAGGAACAGGAACTGACCGTTTAATCGCTCCACCTTATTAATTTATGAACTCGAATAAAATCTCTCCCAAGATCAACGCGCGGCTGGACCGCATAAAGAAGGCCGCCCGGGTGTGTCAATGTTTGCTTGGAACAAACGTGGTTTTCGGCGTCTATTGCGCTTTGGCGTTTTTGTTCGCCTGGCCGTTTCCGCACAGGATTAGAATCCCCATTTCGCCCAATCATATTTATAGTTCGCTGTCCGAGATGCCGGGGGAAATCTTCGCTCTGTTTTTGGTCCAGGAAGGTTTAATCATGGCTGCTTACGTGGCATTGTTCGCCTTGTTTCGGCTCTACGGTCAAGGGATTTTATTTTCCGTGAGGAACATTCTGCTCATCCGCGTTTTGGGCTATTGCATTATTATTAACTGGCTGCTTAATTATCAGATGCAATCGGCCTTGGCCGATATGGCATTAAGCATGACGCCCTTGTTTGTCGGGCTGATGATTATCTTTGTGGCGTGGGTGATGGACGAGGGTCGAAAAATCCGGGAAGAACAAGAGTTGACGGTTTAGTATGCCGATTATTGTCAATTTGGACGTGGTCCTGGCCCAGCGGAAAATGCGCTTGAATGATTTGGCTGAGGACGTGGGCATCACACCGCAGAATCTTTCCATCCTCAAGACGGGCAAAGCCAAGGCAGTGCGATTTTCGACGCTGGAAGCGATTTGCGAAGTTCTGGATTGCCAGCCAGGGGAGATTTTGGAATATCGCCCTGCGGCGGCAAAACAAGAACTGTTGGAGCAAAGCTGATGTTTTCCGTCCGGCGATACGGGCTTGGGATTAAGGATTTTTGTCACCATTGCCGGGAAGTGACACGATGGGTGTGGCAGCTCCAAGTTTCAAATATTACCTTTTTTTGTTGACTATTTCGCTATAGAGGCGTATAAAAGCCATGATTTGGTAGTTAAAAAGTATGTAGTTGCCGGCACACGCCAAATTGCGGTTCCTCACCATTAGTTGTGCTGGCGACGGCGAAAACCGCATTATGTTGTGGTTTTTGCTTTACTTGGCCAGGCAATTATGGTTGCCTATTCGCAATCGAAAGCATGTATCTGAAGAATTTGACTGTTTTTGGCTTTAAGTCCTTTGCGGACAAGACCGCACTGAACTTCCAACCGGGTGTCACGGCCATCGTAGGCCCCAATGGCTGTGGAAAATCCAACGTCTCTGACGCCGTCCGGTGGGTGTTAGGCGAGCAATCGGCCAAGGCACTCCGGGGCGGTGAAATGGCCGACGTTATCTTCAATGGAACCGACGCGCGCAAGCCGATGGGAATGGCCGAGGTTTCCCTCACCCTCAGTGGCGTCGGCGAAGAAAATTTGCACGCCGCGGGCGTGGAAGTCGCTTACGACGAAGTAACCCTCACGCGCCGCATTTTTCGTGATGGCACCAGTGAGTATTTTCTCAACAAAACGCCCTGCCGGCTAAAGGACATCCAGCAACTGTTCATGGGAACCGGCGTTGGACGCGCCAGCTATAGCATCCTCGCCCAAGGTCACATAACGCAAATCCTGTCCAGCAAGCCCGAAGACCGCCGGCTCATTTTCGAGGAGGCGGCCGGCATCACCAAATTTAAATCGCAGAAAAAGGAATCGCTTCGCAAACTCGAATACACGGACCAAAACCTTCTGCGCGTAGCGGACTTGATCCGCGAGGTCAAACGTCAGATCGGCTCGCTCCAGCGGCAGGCCGGCAAGGCCCGCCGGTATAAACAGATTTCCCTCGAGCTTCAGCACCTTGAAACGCAACTGGCGCGCCATCAATTTGACGTGCTCAAGACGGAACTCGCCGAAAAGGATTCCGCGGCGGAGAAATTGCGGGGCGAAATCGAGGCGGGCGCCGCGGAGATATTGCGCGGCGAGGATGAAATCCGCCAATTGCGCGAGCGCCTGGCCGAATTGGAACGCGAAGTGTCTGCGCAACAACAGCGGGGAATGGAGCTGAAGGCTGAAATCGAGCGACACGAAAGCCGCATTCAATTTGACGAGGAGCGGTTGCGCGAACTAGAGGCGCAAAATTCCGCGGCGCTCGGTGAGATTGCCCAGGCGGAGGAACGTTCCCGCGCCGCGCGGGAAGAGTCCGTTGTTGTCTCACAAAACCTGTCCAAGTCCGAAGCCGCCCTCGCGGAACACCGTCTTGCCCTTGAGAGCAAGAAATTCGTTTTCGGCCAGGTCGAGGGGGATTTGAAACGGTTCCAGGAGCAATTGCGCGCCGCGCAGTCCGCCGCGTTTGCCGCGGCCCAGGATCTGTCCCGTCTCCGCAATGAAATCACGGCGCTCGACTTGCAGAAACAGGGGAACGTTGTGCGTCTCGAAAAGCTTTCCGCGGAAAAAGTCCAGCTCGAAGAAGAACGCGCCCGGTTGGACGCCCGCCTGGTCGAATTCACCGCGAGCGTCGAAGCTGGAAAACTCGATGCGCAAACCAAGCGTGGTTCCGTGGAGCAGCGGCAGAACCGGTTGCGGGAGTTGCAAAACGAATTGCAGGCCTCTTCCACCGAACAGGACGTGCTCCTGCAACATCAGGCCGAAAAACGCTCGCGCCTCATGGTCATCGAGCAACTTGAACATTCGCGCGAAGGCTTCGATGCCGGCGCGGTTGCGGCCTTGCGCCAGTCCCGCTCCGTCATTGGCTCGCTTGCCGACCGGATTCGTGTTTCGGAGAGATTTGTCATCGCAGTCGAAAACGCGCTTGGACATCATTTGCAACTGGTCCTCACGGAGCAGCCCGAATCCGCGCAGGAAATCCTCGCGGATTTGAGCGCCAACAAGGTGGGCCGCGCGAGCGTGGCAGCCCTCGCCATCCAACACCAGGACGACAACCAACTGGTATTTCAGGGTGATCTGGCCCCGGCCAATAAAACGTCCGCCGAAAGAAATCTTGGACCGGGACAGATAGTTCCCGCTCTTAGCGTGATTGAATCTGACCCGTCGGTGGACAAGCTTTTGAAGTCGCTTTTGGGCCGCACGTTTATTGCTTCCGATCTTCCGACGGCTACGGCGCAAATCCAGAACGGGCACGCAGGATGCGACTTTGTCACCCTTGGTGGCGATGTGTTGAGCCGGCACGGTATCTATACGGGAGGGTACCTGAACGGCAACGGCAATCCCAAAGCGCCGGCTTCGATACTTGGTCGTAAGAATCAAATCGCGGAACTGCAAAATGAGTTGGCGGAAATCCAGGACCGGATCGCGGAGGCCAGCCGCAAACGTGGCGCCCTGCTGGCCGAACAGACCGAATTGCAGGCGAGCCTTCAACAGGCACAGAACGAATTGCGCGAGCAGGAAGTGGCCATCGCCACCCGTGAGGGCGAATTCAACGCGCTCCAGAATTCTTCGCGACTGCTGAATCAAAAGATCGAGACGGTGGTTTTCGAGGTCCAGAGCCTGGCCGCCCAGGAGCAGGAAGGGTTGCAGAAACGGCGCGCACTTTCCGGGCAGTTGGATGAATTGGAAGCCCGCGAGCGCGGCGAGCAGGAGAAAGTTGCCGTGTTGACGGACGATTTGGAGAATTCACGGCAGCAACGCGACGCGGCCACCGCCGCTGTGACAGAATGCAAGGTTGCGCTTGCCGCCGAGGAGCAATTGCTCGCCTCGTTCCGGCAACAGCATCAGGCCCTCGCCCAACGCCTTCAGGAGTTGACGGAGGCCGCCGAACAACGTCGTGCTGAAATTTCAACGGTGGTCGTCCGCCGCCAGCAAGCCGAATCAGAAATCCTGGATTCGCGCGGACAAATTGAAAGAATTTCCCATGAACGCGAGCAGGTAAACGCGCAGGCGGCTGAATTGCTGGGCCAAAAGAATTCGCAGGAAGGCGACGTCTCGTCACGCGAGGACGCTTTGCGCTCGCAGCGCAACTGCCTGACCGACCTGCAAAATCAGCGCGGCAGCATTGAAGTGGAACTGGCGCAGAAGAACATGTCCGTTCAAAACCTGCGCGAAAAAATCGGGCAGAAATATCACGTCAATCTGGACGATATTCGCAGCGAGTGCATTACGATCACGCTGGCCGACGAAGGGCCGGCGAAAGTACAGACACTCACGCCGGAGGAGATGGCGGCCAGCGGCGCCGCGACGGATTGGAATGCCGTCGGGATACAAATTGAAGCGTTGCAAAAACGGCTGGACGAAATTGGCCCCGTCAATCTCGTGGCGATCGAGGAGTATGAAGAAACCGAAGAACGCCATCAGTTTTTAACAAAGCAGCACGACGATCTCGTCAATGCCAAAACGCAATTGCTTGAAGTGATCAACCGCATCAACACGCAGACGCGGCAAATGTTCCTCGAGACGTTTGAGAGGATCCGGGAAAATTTCCGCGCGATGTTCGTCGAGGTCTTCGGGGGCGGCAAAGCGGACCTGATACTTTTGGATCAAAACGACGTTTTGGAAAGCGGCATTGACATTGTGGCGCGCCCACCGGGCAAACAATTACAGAGCATTTCCCTGCTGTCCGGCGGCGAACAAACGATGGCGGCCGTTTCGCTCCTGTTTTCGATCTATCAGGTCAAGCCGAGTCCGTTCTGCATTTTGGACGAATTAGACGCGCCGCTTGACGAGGCAAACGTCGTTCGTTTTGTGAAAATCCTCCAGCGGTTCCTGGCGAATTCGCAATTCGTAATCATCACGCACAACAAGCGCACGATTGCGATGGCGGACGTGCTTTATGGTGTGACGATGGAAGAACACGGGGTGAGCAAGATCGTCAGCGTAAAATTCCACAAGGCTGATGCGGAGAAGGAAGCGGTGGCGGCGGCGAATTAGGCGGGCGCGTTATTTTTGTGAATTTTGCGGTAAAACAAACCGTTTGCAATCGCGCAAAAAACTGGTAGTCTGAGCGCTCGTTTTTACTGAAAATTCAATCGAAAAGCTAAATTATGTCACAGCATCGCAGTCTGCGCGCGGCGGTTACTTTGGGCGGCAAACGCAACGTACTCAAGCGCTTTGAGCGCGTGGAGGTCCTGAAAAAGCGCGGTCAATGGAAGGACGGCGACCGTATTACCGGTTTGCGGAAGACCAAGCCGGGCGCCTGATCAATGCCGAACGTGCGAAGCGTAAAGCGGGGGCTGGGGGGCATAAAAATTGCTCTTTTACGCGTACCTTGAGCGTTCGCCTGCAAAAATTTCTGGCGGAAGCCGGGGTGGCTTCGCGGCGCGGCGGAGAGCAGTTCATTTTGGATGGTCGGGTTGCGGTCAACGGCGAAGTGGTGCGGATGCTGGGGAGCAAAGTGGATCCGCTCCACGACAAAATTTCGGTGGACGGCAAATTGGTTCGCGCCAAAAAGAAGATTTATCTGGCGCTTCATAAGCCGAGGGGCTGTGTGTGTTCGCGCAGTGACGAGCGCGGCCGGCCGGCGGTTTATGATTTTTTGCCAATTGAATGGCAAATTGTGAGCACCGTCGGTCGTCTGGATTTCAACAGTGAAGGGTTGATTTTTTTGACGAATGATGGACAATTCGCCTTGCGCCTCACCCATCCGCGTTACGGTGTCCGCAAGAAATACGTGGCGACGGTGGACGGCGAGGTCGCGCCGGAAATGCTGGAGCGGTTCATCCGCGGCATATTTGACGGCGGCGAGAAATTACAGGCCCTTTCGGCAAGAACGATTTTGGCGAGCCGCGCCCGGAGTGTGGTGGAGCTGGAATTGGCCGAAGGCAAAAACCGCGAAGTGCGGCGGCTCTTTGAATCGCAAAACTTGTCGGTCAAAAAATTGCAGCGGACACAAATTGGCAGAATAAAATTGGGCGAACTGAAGCCTGGGCGATGGCGAACATTGACAGAGATAGAGATTAGAACCTTACTTTCGGAAACATGAAAACGATGAGTTGGACAATTATGGCGGCGATGCTCGCGACGAGCGCCATCGCGCAAGACAACACGAACACCCTGCCGGCGATGCCGGCGCCGGCCACATCCCCGGCCACGGAAACGGCGCCCGCGGTCGCGCCCGCGCCAGAAACGGCTCCCGAGGAGACGAATGCGCCCGCCGTGGTCAAGCCGAAGAGAAGGCACATCGTTCATCACCACAAAATCAACGAGCCAACGGTGACATTGGCGCCCGGACCGGCGGAAGTCGCGGCCGGCCACGTCAATGCCCGGGGCCAGGCGGGCGTCAAGGGCGAAGTCGTTGCCCATTTAACGAGAGGCGATACCGTGAATGTGCTGGAACAGATCAATCTTGCCAAACACGCTTCGGACGAGCCGGCGCAATGGGCAAAGATTTCCTATCCTACCAATGCCGACGTTTGGGTGAGCGACCGATACATTGACGCCAACGGTACGGTAACAACCGCCAAATTGAACCTTCGTGCCGGACCGGGAGAAAACTACAGCGTCGTTGGCGTTCTTCAGCGCGGCGATACCGTGAGCCAAATCGAAACCCGCGGCCATTGGATGAAGATCGAAGCGCCGACCAATGCCTACGCCTTTGTCGCTGCGATGTATCTCACGCAAGTGGCACCGACGCCCGAAACCACTGCGCCGCCAGTTGCCACGGAAGTGCAACCGACTCCAGCGCCCACGCCGACGCCTGTGCCCGAAACGACGCCAATGGCCCCAGGGGCGACAAATCAGGTAGCGACGGCGCCTGAAACGATGCCGGAGCCGAATTTTAATCCTAACGTTCCTAGAGTCGTGAGCCATGAAGGCGTTGTTCGGCACGTTGGCAGCATCATTGCGCCGACGGCGTATGAATTGTATTCGACGGCCACGGATGAAAATATTGATTTCCTATATTCCACGACGACGAATCTCGATTTGAGCCGTTATGTCGGAATGCGAATCATTGTCACCGGAGAAGAGGACCTTGCTCAACGGTGGGCGACGCCGGTCCTTACCGTCCAGCAAATCATCGTCGTTGATACCAATGCCGTCCCCAACAACATTTATTATAGCCCAAGACAACAGCAGGAACGTGGTCGTTGATGGCCGGGGCATCGCGGGACAGATTCTGTGCGAGCAGGCTGGACGGGTCGCTGAATTGAAAAAGAATGGCGTAACGCCCGGGCTGGCCTTTGTCCGCGTGGGCGAAGACCCGGCATCCAAAGTGTATGTTGGACGGAAGGAAAAGGCCTGCGCCGAGCTGGGAATTTTTTCCGAAATGCATGTCCTGGCTGAACAGGCTACCGAGGGCGAGTTGCTCGCGCTCATCGCCAAATTGAATGCGAATCCGCGTCTTCATGGCATTTTGGTGCAGGCGCCCCTCCCTAAACATATTTCCGAGGCAAAGATCTACTCCGCCGTGTCACCGTATAAAGACGTTGACGGATTTCATCCCTTGAACGTGGGCAAGCTCATGCTCGGCGACTCGACCGGTTTTTGCCCGTGTACCCCGGCCGGAATCGTCCAACTCCTCGCCCGGTCAAACGTCACGACGGAAGGCGCCGAAGTCGTCATTCTGGGACGTGGCAACATCGTCGGCAAACCCATGGCCGCGATGCTTTGCCAGAAGGGCAAAAACGCCAATGCCACCGTCACCATTTGCCACTCCGCAACGCGTGATATCCAGTCCCATTGCCGTCGCGCCGACATTTTGATCGCGGCGATGGGCGTGGCCAATTTTGTAAGGGCTGACATGGTCAAACCCGGCGCCACGGTGATTGACGTGGGCGTCAATCGCGTCGGAGGGAAAATCGTCGGTGACGTGGATTTCGCCGCCGTCCGGCAAATCGCCGGCAAGATCACTCCGAATCCCGGCGGCGTCGGTCCCATGACCATCGCCATGCTGATGTCCAACACCGTCGCTGCCGCGTCGCAAAAAAATTGAAGGCGATTGGCTCAGCGAACCACCCTGCTCCTGGAATTTAAAATCAACAATGAACGCGACCCGAATACTCCCCGATCTTCAAGCGTCCTTGCTCTGCGAAGAAGTGCGGCAGGAAGCCAACGGCAATCTTTTTATTATAGGCGTTGTCAATTTAATCCGCGTTCCTCAATTTCCAATCGTCGCGGGCCGCCTTTGCGTTTTCAACAGATGGACGGCTGGAGTCGGCCGATTCCTCGAACAGGTCAAACTCATCGGAGCGGACCAAATGACTACATTACGCAAAGGCGAAATGAAGTTTGAGCTAAAGGACCCCTCCCTCCATTCCACCAGCGTTCTCGTGTTCGGGAATGTTGAATTCAAAGCACCGGGAAATTATTTCGTCGAGGTTGTAGTGGATGACGTCATGAAATTGCGTTATCCGATTCCCGTTATCCAGGCGCCGCCACAAAGTCAAAATCCCGCGCCACCGGTGGAAAACAAAGCCTGATTTTATCTCCTGATTCGGGCAACCTGTCACGGGATGAACGCCTTTGCACCTGCTTTCACCGAGCCGTTCACGCCGCGCGGCGTGGCCGCGTTTGCCCGTGCCGAAGCCGGGCGGCTGTGCCTCGCCCAGACGGTCACCGCCCTCCTTGCCGCCGTGTCACTCGCGTGTTTTCTGGATGACAACTGTTATTCCGTGATTCACGAAGCGATTCTCAATCTGCCGGACGCGGGCAAAATCTCCGCAGGCCGATTGGATTGGCACGGCCGTTCGCCAAGAATGCTGGCCGAAGGCAGGCTGCTGGCGTTGGACGTTGACCTGGATCACAGTGGCGTCCTACGCTCGACTGCCGACGTGCAAGTGGAATTCGGACGCGATTCCCTCCGGATATACTCCATTCTTCCGGATTATTCGGAGTTTTTCTATCCCGAGTGGTCGGCGCCTTTCAATCGCCTGGACATCGAGCCGCTGTGGAATGCGTGGGCTGTTGAAATTCTCTTTATCTCGGGCGCCACGGCATTTGTCTCCCTTCTGTTAATTTGGGCACTTCTTGCGACGGTCTATTTTCTCCCGATCTGGGTTGCGGGATTTTTTGCCAGTCGCGATTTGAATCTGAGCGGATGCTGGAAATTGTCAGCGGCGGCGCTTCTACCCGGCGCACTGCTGATGATTGCTGGAATCTGGCTGTATAATTTTGGCCTGCTGCGTTTGGTTTCCCTCACGTCTATTTTTGCCGCTCACTTTGTCCTGGGTTGGATCTATATGGCTGTCGCCCTGTTTTTCCTGCCGCCGATGTCCGTATCCGGTCCAAAAGGGAATCCGTTTGGGCGGCCGTGAACGGGAAGGCGATGGAGGAGGCGGAACCGAAATTTCGCGGACGGCGCATGCGCCGTCCGTACCGCCGTTCCTTTTTCCTTGCGCCCACGTCCCTCCTTGTTAAAGTGAGTAATAATTCTCCGCCGATCGCGGCGGTTTTCTTTTTTACCAGAATTTAGCATAGTGAAAATATTCAGCGGCACTGCAAACGAAGCCTTGGCTCGCGCCATCTGCAAATCCATTGGTATTGAACTTGGCAAATGCACGATTAAACCTTTCCCCGACGGCGAAACCTTTGTGAAAATCGAAGAAAACGTTCGCGGCGAGGAGGTATTCATCATCCAAC
>JASHVW010000378.1 GCA_030044395.1 Verrucomicrobiia bacterium | reverse complement strand
CCCCCAACTTTTAAAGTTTGGTTCCCCCGTGTCAAGCACAAGTCCTCACCCATTCAGTTGCGCAATTGCCTGGCGCAATCTTTGTTCAATGAGCACGCGCCGCGCCGGCAATTCAATCTTACCGCCATCCTGTTCGCGCACGTAAAAGTTGTCGATCGCCGCCCCGCGCTCGGTGACAATCCGCGCGCCGGAAACGTCCACCGCCAATTCGGCGAAGGTCTGCGATATTGCATAGAGCAACCCCAGGATGTCCTCGGTTTCGATTTCGATGACCGTTCGCATCTCGGAAATTTCATTGTCGAAACGGATTTGGGTGGGAATCCGTTCGCCGGCATAGGGCAAATAACGCGGCCGGGCGGCGATTTGTTTCTTGATCAATGCCGCCAGATTGACGGTTTCGCCGGTCAGAACCTGTTCCAAAAGCGCCTCAAATTTTTGATGCTGCTCGGAGGTGGCCAGATTGCCGGTGCGACCGTCAGTGACGTAAAATTCATCCAGGGCGATGCCGTCGCCGCGCGTAAAAATTTGGGCGCCCAGGATGTTGAGCCCGGCGGCGCTTAATGAGCCGGTGATTTTGGTGAACAGCCCGGCGCGGTCCCAGGTGCAGACTTTCACGAGGGTGTAGCCGCGATGCGACTCATCCACCCAGGCGACGATGGGCGAGAGTGCGCTGTCCTTTTCATAGACCAACTGATGCATGAACCGGTGCGCCAATTCGAGATCGTCCAGAATTTCCCGGGCGTCATGGATTTCGAAATAACGCGGCGGCAGAGCGTCGAAATGGACGGAAATCTCCTCGTTGCTGATGGCCGGCGCGGCGCGTTCGCGGACCTCTTTCATCAACGTCTCGCGCAATTTCTCGGCCGCGCGGAGGAACTCCGTGCCGCCGGTCAGCCGGGCCTGGGCGCGCGCATACAATTGCCAGAGCAGCGAGTCTTTGAACCCATTCCATAGTTTGTCGCTGGTGCCCTCCGAATCGGCGAAGGTGAGCAGGGCCAGGAGGTTTAAATGCTCGGGTGTCTCGAGCTGGCGCGCAAAGTTTTTGATCACCGTCGGGTCGTCCAAGTCGCGTCGCTGCGAGACGGTGGCCATCAGCAGATGGTTTTCGATGAGCGCCCGCAAGGTGTGCGTGGCGGCGCCGTCCAGTCGCAAACGTTTGGCCGCGCGCATGGCCATCTCGGCGCTGACCAGCGCATGCGGGACTTTGCGGCTGTGCTCGGATTTGCCCACGTCGTGGAGGAGCAGCGCCAGATAGAGGAGTTCGGGGCGTTCCAATCCCTGAAACAAAGGCGCATAATTCTCGTACGGCGGCTCCTTGGCTTCCCAAATCTTGTCCAACTGCTCCAGGCAAACCAGCGTATGTTCGTCGGCGGCGTATTGATGATAAAACTCGTGCTGCACCAGGCAGGTGAGCCGGCCGAATTCGGGAAGATATTTCCCGAGCAGGTTGACCTCGTGCATCGCACGCAAGACCCACGCCACCTCGCCCCGATGTTCCAAGATTGTCAGGAACGTTTCGCTCACGTGCTCGTCGATCAGAAAATCGCGGTCCACGAGTGAAAGCTGATTGCGAATCAACTGCGCCAAATCGGGATGCAAGGTCATGCGCCGCTGCTGCGCGTGAAGAAAAACACGCATGAGCCGCCGCGGCGAATCCCGAAAAATCCGGTTCGATACGGCATGAATCTCGCCATTGATGAACTTGAATCCGTCCACCGTCTCCGGCTCGGGCGTCCGGACGGGAATAAACCGCCGCAGCGAGAGCAGGCTGGGCCGCGGCGGCGTCAGGGCCATGCGCTGCTCGAGCGTGCGGGTGATGAGAAAGATATTCCGCATGTGCGTATAAAGGTCGCGCATGAATTTCTCGATGCGTTTGCTGGGTGAACGCTCGGTATAGCCAAGATTGTGCGCGACGGCCGGCTGAAGGTTTTTCCCGAGCACGTCCAACGACCGGTTGACGTGATAATGCAATTCCGTGCGCGTGCGCAGCAAAAAATCATACGCCGCCGCCAGTTGTTTGTTCTCGGCGTCGGTGACGATCTCCTTTTGCTGCAGCTCATCGAGCGAACGCGTGCGATATTTGAAGAACGCCATCCAGAGCAGGTTTTGAAAATCGCGCAGGCCGCCGCAGCCGTTCTTAAGGTTCGGCTCCTGCATCGTTGGGGAGTTGCCATATTTGGCCCGGCGCGTTTCCTGGTCTTCCAATCGCGCGGCAATGTACTCCATCTCATGGCCGGCGACGCATTTGGCGACAATGGTTTTCTGGAATTTACTGAATAAGGCTTCGGCTCCGACAATCGGCCGGGACTCGATGAGCGACGTTTTGGATTGCATGTCCGAATTCGCCACCGTCACGCAATCGTCAATGCTGCGGACAGAGTGGCCGACTTTAAGGCCGATATCCCACAGCGGGTACAAGACGCCGTCAATGAGTTTGGAGAGATGGGGCAGGGGCTTGTTGGCGGCAATCTGGCCGTCGTGCAAAAACATGAAATCAATGTCGCTGTGGGGATTCAATTCGGCGCGGCCATAGCCGCCGATGGCCACGAGTGTGAGCGGCGGAAATTCCGCCTGCGCCTGCGCCGAAAGGGTGTCGCGGGCCGATTCCCACAGATACCGCAGCAGCACATCAAGGATCGTCGCGCGGGCGCGGCAGACTTTGCATCCGCCCAACCCGGCGCGATGCTGCATCTTCAACCGATGGGTTTCCACCTTGAGGAAGGCCTTGCAGCCGTCCAACTTTTCCAACACGCTGCCATCCGGCCGCGCCTTCAGGCGCGCCGCGGCGGCGTTTTCAATCTTTTCGAGCAAATCCTGCACCCGTTCAGTTTCAAGGGTTAAGCCGAAAGTTTCAAGCGGCATCGGATTTGAATACTTGAAACTTCAAACTTGAAACTTGAAACTTGTCAGGATGTCAATTCAACCTGACCCGGATGCGGCGTTGATGCTGCGTGTCAAGCGCGGCGACCGCGCCGCATTTGCCGAGCTGGTTGAGAAATACAAGCAACCGGTGCTGAATTTTGTCTTTCGCTCCCTGCACGACGAATCGGAAAGCGAGGACGTGGCACAAAATGTCTTTCTCCAGGTCTATAAATCGCGCGCGCGCTACCAGCGGACCGCCAAATTCTCCACTTGGCTCTTTACCATCGCGCGCAATTTGTGCCTGAACGAACTGCGCCGCCGCTCACGGCATCCCGCCGAATCCATCGAAGAAGCGCACGCCGAGCACGAGGACCAGCCACGCCAGCAATTCGAGGACAAATCACAAATGGCGCCCCCGGAAAAATTGTTGCAAGGCGAGTTGGCGAAAAAAATCGAGGAAGCTCTGGCCGAACTGCCCGAAAATCAGCGCACCGCCATTTTGCTCTGCCGCCAGGAAGACTTGAGCTATGAGGAAATCGCGAAAATTTTGCGGTGCTCCCTTTCCGCGACCAAATCCCTCATCCATCGCGGCCGCGAAACGCTCAAGGAAAGATTGAAGCCCTATTTGAAATCCGGCGATTGGACCGGGTGATGACGGGTTCACCCCGGATTTAATTAAAATGAATGAATCACCGGTCCCGCTTTAAGAGAAATTCCGCCAGCGCCTCCAGCGCGACGGCGCGTCCCTTGAAAATTTTCAGCGCGGCAAATGCCTGGTCCGTCAATTGCGCCGCGATCTTTCGCGATTCTTCCAAGCCGACAATCGCTGGATAAGTCGCCTTTTGCTCAGCCACATCCTTGCCAGCCGTCTTGCCGAGCTGCTCGCTGGTCTGGGTCACGTCCAGAATGTCGTCAATCACCTGGAAGGCCAGGCCAACGTGGTGCCCAAAACGAGTGAGCGCGGCCAGTTGACCCGGGGGGCAGTTGGCGCTCATCCCGCCCAGCCGCGTGGCGCAACAGAGCAGCGCCGAGGTCTTGCGCTCGTGAATGAATTTCAACTCGGGCCCCGGGATTTGTTTTCCCTCGGCCTCCAGGTCCGCCACCTGCCCCGCGATCAATTGCAGCGAACCCGCCGCCCGGGCGATTTCCAAAATAATGGTCTGATGGGGATAACGCGGAAATTTCCTGCACTGCGCGGCGAGTTCAAACGCCTGCGTCAGTAACGCGTCCCCCGCCAAGATAGCAATACCCTCGCCAAAAACCTTGTGGTTGGTCGGCTTGCCCCGCCGGAAATCATCGTCGTCCATCGCCGGCAAATCATCATGGATCAACGAATACGTATGGATGCACTCGACGGCGCAGGCCAGCGGCAGGGCATCCTTTTCCGCGCCGCCGCAGGCCTGCGCCGCGGCCAGGCATAGGGCGGGACGCATTCGTTTGCCGCCGGCAAACAGCGAATACCGCATCGCCTTGTGGATGGTCGCGGGTTTGGTTTTTGCCGGGGGCAGACTTTGGTCCAGCGCCCGATTGACCGCCTCGGTGCGCGTGGCCAGAAATTTGTGCAAATCAAGACCTCTTCGGATTTCGGGCATAGGCCCGTCAAAAATGCCTGAAATCGCGGCCCGTTTGAAGGAATTTTTTCGTGTCGCTCGCTGGCCGATCTGCGCTCCAAAAAGATTGTTACCCGAGGCGGGTTGACTGGTTCGTGTGAATACGACCTTCAGGACTTTTTTGAACTTTTTTGGTGTAATTTTTGCTGTTGCGTTACAAATCTGTAACGGTTATTCTTTTTGGCTCTTTTTTAATGAACGCTGAACTTGCTAAAAAGGCTGCCGAGAAGGTAGGCAACCCAAATGTGCTGATCAATCTGGTGTCGCGCCGCGTGCGTCAATTGAATTCCGGCGGCGGTGGCCTGGCCCGCCCGCTGGTCGCGGACGTCGGAAACCTGGGGGCCGCCGACATCGCCCTGCGCGAAATCATCGAGGAAAAAATCGGCTGGGAAATGCCCGAGGTTACCGAATTGGTGCGTCCGCAGGCTAAAAAGCGCAAAAGGCGCTAACCCCCGGAGGGCGCGGCAATGGCAATGTAAAGGCGCTTCCAGTTTTTCCTTCCCGGCGTTTCGTTTTATCTGTGAAATACCCCGCCGTTCGCATTAAATTTTCCCATGGCCGACATCGTGACCAATCACAAAGCGCGGCGCGATTATCACATCCTTGAAACTTTTGAGGCGGGTATCGTCTTGCACGGCACGGAGGTCAAATCGCTGCGCGCCGGCAAGGGCCAGATCACCGACGCCTTTGCGCGGGTCGAGAAAGACGAGGTCTGGCTCTACAACGCGCACATAGACGAATATTCGCATGGCAACCGCCAGAATCACGAACCCAAAGCGCCGCGAAAATTGCTGCTGCACAAATCGGAAATCCGAAAGCTCTTTGAGCTGGCCGCCGTCAAGGGCCATGCGCTTATCCCCCTGGCCTTTTACTGGAAGAATGGAAAGGTCAAAGCGTCGCTCGCGGTCGGCAAAGGCAAACAGCATTTCGACAAACGCGAAGATTTGAAACGACGCGAGTCGGACCGCGAACTCAAGCGCGCCACCATGAAAAATTTGAGAGGGAATTAGTGCGTTTGAAGAAATACTGTAGCCATGCGGCAGCGAGGAATGAGGAGCATGCTTAACTATTTTTGAAAATGCCCAAGTGTGCTGTAACAGCCTTAGCTTTACAATGGCCTGTAAAAGCGGGATGTGCGAATGCAGTTGGCGTTCGGACGCTGTTCCCTCTCCTCTCCCATCGGATGGGAGGGGAGAGGGTCAGGGTGACGTGGGGGTCCTCCTTTTGCATTCATTGTAAAGAAGCGTTCGTTACATTACACTAGTCCGGCGGCTGCGCCGGCACAAACGTGACGCACACTGGATTTCCAATCTCAAATTTTTGGCCCGTCGCGGTCAGCTTGCCGTTTTCCGGACTGATGCGAAAAACCACAATGTCGTCG
>JASHVW010000036.1 GCA_030044395.1 Verrucomicrobiia bacterium | reverse complement strand
CCTGATGGCAGGCAAAAAGAGACGGAGACGAAGCGCCGGTGCGGCCGAAACCGGTCATCACTTCATCGGCGACGAGCAACGCGCCGTGGTTTCGGGCAATCGTTGCCGCGTGTTTCAGCCAGCCGGTCGGATGCGGAATCATTCCCGCCGCCCCTTGAATCAGCGGCTCGAAGACAAAGGCCGCATATGGATTTCCTTTCCGTGCTTGCCTGGAAAATTCTTGTTCAACCTTGCCAAGGCATTCCCAACTGCATTTGCGATAATTGCGCGCGTCATCGCGTTCCGGTTTGGCGCGGTTAAACGGGCAACGATAACAATAGGGCGCCATCACCTTGTCCGACTGAAACAGCAGTCCGGAAAATGCCCGGTGGAACAGGTCAATGTGGCCGAGGGAAACCGCGCCGACAGTGTCTCCGTGGTAAGCGCCGGTGAGCGAGAGAAATTTTGGCTTTTTAATTTTTTTCGACCGGCGGGAAAATTCGTATGCCAGTTTGAGGGCGACTTCGACCGCGGTTGAACCGTCGTCGCTGAAGAAAACCTTGTTCAACGCCGGAGTGCGGTTTTTGCCATTCGGATTGGCGGCGGCGACGAGTTTTTCGGCCAGGAGGCTGGCTGGCTCGTTTCCCAGGCCGAGGGCGGAGGAGTGGGCGATTTTACGCAATTGGCGTGAGATGGCCGAATTAATTTTTGGATGGTTGTGTCCGTGCAGATTGGTCCAAATGGAGGCATTGGCATCGAGATATTTTTTTCCATGAACGTCGCGCAACGCCGCGCCTTTACCGGATTTGATGACAATCGGTTCGCGCCTGGCCCAGTCACGCATTTGCGTGAAAGGGTGCCAGAAAAATTTTTGATCGAGTTGCGCGAGGTGATTCATGTTAACCAGTCAACAGGGTATTGAAAAAGCCATGATTTTAAAAATGACCTCGAATGATTGGAGTTTTGGCACAAAAAAATATCTTACAAATCATTTATCAACGCCTGGTTAATTCCTTTAGCGCGCCGGTGAGAACGGAAACGTCGCCGGGCGAATGGGCGGCGCTCAAGGTCGCCCGCAGGCGCGCCTTCCCCCTGGCGACGCTGGGATAACGGATGGCGGGAACGAATATGCCTTGTTCGCGCAGTTTTCTGGAAGCGTCCATGGCTCTGTCCTCCTGTCCGAGAATTATGGGGATGATGGCGCCAGCTGGTTTTTGGTTTGCAAACAGGAAATCGGAGTTGAATTGTTCAAGGCGCTGATGCAAGGCGTTTCGCCGCTGCTCCCCCTCGGGCGATTGGAGTAGTTGAATGGCCGCGGTCGCGGCGGCGGCGGAAGCGGGGACGGGCGCGGTCGAGAAGATGAAACTGCGGGCGCGATTGACGAGAAAATCGGCCAGAGCGCGCGAGCCGCATATATAACCGCCACTTGCGCCGAGGGCTTTTCCGAGAGTGCCCATTTGAATTTCAATTTGGGCGGCCACGCCGGCTTCGTCCGCGAGTCCTCGTCCATCCTTTCCCGCGACCCCGGTTGCATGCGCCTCGTCCACCATGAGCCAGGCGCCGAATTTATTCTTTAACCCGACAATTTCGCGCAGGGGAGCGGCGTCGCCGTCCATGGAAAAGATGGTCTCGGTCACGACCAGGGTCCGCGATTTTTGTCTTCCGGATTGTGATTTGGTCCAGGACAATTTGTCTTCAAGGTCAGCCAAATCATTGTGGGCGAAGACTCGAATTTTTGCACCGCTCAATTTGGCGGCATCAATGATGCAGGCATGAATGAGTTTATCCAGGATGACGATGTCGTCGCGTCCAAGCAGGGCACAGAGGGTCCCGATGGCAGCGGCGTAGCCGGTCGAGAAGGTCAAGGCGGCCTGGGTTTTCTTGAAGCAAGCGAGGGTTTCCTCCAATTCATGAAACGGAGCCAGCGAGCCGCAAACGAGGCGGGAGGCGCCACTGCCGACGCCGAATTTTTCAACCGCGCGGACAGCGGCGGTTTTCAAAGCTGGATGATCGGCGAGGCCGAGGTAATCGTTGGAAGAAAAGTTCAATAAAGCCTTGCCCGCGACCTGGATTTGAGTGGACTGAGGGGAATCCACGCGGCCTAATTCGCGGAACAGGTTTTGTTCGCGTAGTGTGTTCAGCCGTTGTTCCAGTTCCGGGACGAAATCGTTCACGGGGCGATGGTCCATTGTCCGTCAATCATGCCGGCGGAAATGGTTGACGTATGATGCGCGACGGCCTCGTAAATGTCTTGTATTTTTCCCGCATAAGGGATGGCGATGCAATCGGCGAAGGCACCAGGTGACAACTCGCCGATTTGGCCGGCGCGGTCCAGGGCCAGCGCCCCGTTGAGGGTGGCCATTTCCAAGATGGTTTGCGGCGGCAGTTCCGGATGGATGCGCGCCATTTGCCGCATTTCCTCAAACAGGTTGAGGGAGAGTTTTTCTTTACCTGCCCGGGTGACGGTGGCCAGGCTGTCGGTTCCCAGGCAGAGGTTGACTTTGGCGGCTTGCAATTTTTCCAGGGGAAACGGGTGGTGATGAAAATAGGCATGGCTGCGCGGGCAATGAACGACGCTGACCTTTCGCCGGGCCAGCAGGCGGAGGTCGTTTTTATCCAGGTAATTCGCGTGGGCGGCCAGAAAATTTTTGCCCAGAAGGCCTGCCTGTTCAAGATGCTGAACGGGCGAGCCAAAGCCACAATCGGAATTGTCGCGACCATTTTTCTTGAGCCAATCGAACATGCCGCCGCGGGCGTGGGCAAACATCTCATATTCCAGGTCGGATTCAGCAACATGGGTGGTAAGGCGGAGGTTTTGGTCGCGAGCG
>JASHVW010000377.1 GCA_030044395.1 Verrucomicrobiia bacterium | reverse complement strand
AATGCCACCGCCGATCTTGGTCAGCGCCGTCGTCCCGCCGCCGTTTTCAATGATGCCGCCAAACGTTCCCGACTGGTCGTTGTCGCCAATTGTCAGCGTGGATGTCGTGGAGGCAACGGTGTTTTCTATGGAAATAGTTGTCGTTGTGTTGGTGCTGGATAAGCCGTTGATGGTCTGGTCAAACCCGTTCAGATTCCAAGCGATGGTTCCTGAACTGTAGCCGGACATGATGACGTTACCGTAGCCAAAGCCAGAGGGAATCACATTATTGGTGCCGTTGACAACGGTGTTGGCGCCGGTGTTGTTCCTGGCCGTCATCGTGGTGTCGCCCGTCCAGGCATCGCCGGCATTGTTCAACGTCACGCTCCCGTTGACTTCATACTCGCTACCCAGAAGGACGTTGAATGGTCCGACAATCGGCCCGTTAAAAGTGACGCCGTCGGCGAACTCGGCATCGCCAATCAGCGTAATCGTTCCCGAAAAAGCGCCGCCACGTATCGCGTTGTAGTTTTCGTGCGCATCGCCGTAACCCGCAACAAAAATCGAATTGGTTATGACCCCCGATCCAATCCCGCTGGGAAAAAGGTAAGCGCCGGGCAGAACATAAATCGGCCCGCTGCCGCCGCCGTCGGGATTCGAGTTGCCAATTTCACTGCCGGCGAATTGAACGCGGCCCTGCAAAAGGTAAAGACCGCCGGAAAAAGTGTTGCTTCCATCGAGTTTGATGCTTCCCGGCCCCATCTTCACAACGGTCACGGGGCCTGTCCCATTATCGGCAATGACGGATTCGAAAATCGTGGTTCCGCTGGTTTCACTTGCATTATTCGCGACGATCACAATTTCGCCTGGTGTGTTAGCATTGGGACCGCCGGCGGTGAGCGTGCCGATGTTTCCCACACCGCTGTTGCCGTTGCCGCTTTGCAGGCTGTTGTTGGAGCCGCCGACGTACACGGCATTGCCGGTGCTCGGCCCATTGCGAATGATTCCGCCATACTGTCCCAAGCGTAGCGTGTTGCCGCTGCCGATATAAATCCCGTCAAACCCGCCCGAAGAGGTCGTCCAGTTGATGGCGTTTACATCTGAAGTTGAGCCTGCGCCGCTATTATCCACTGTAACGACCGTGGCCGAACTCGTGTCGTTAATTGCCACATTCGGCGGCGCGGGACTTCCCGCAATCGTGCTGTTAATTGTCGCCGCCGCAGTCACATTGGTATAGCCCGTAAAATTGATGATATCGCCGCTGAGGTTCACCATGCAAAAGTTTGTGCCTTCCAAAAGGAAGTGTTCGACACCGGCATAGTCGGTATCCGTATAAATTGTCGCAGCATTGGAATTGCCGCTCATTAATGCCCATCCCCCCAAGATGCCGTTGACGTTGCCCGCGGTTGTCGTGATTTGGCCGTTCGACGGAGTGACAAAAGTCACCGTGCCGCCAGGAGCGTGGCTCAGGGCGCCCAGCGAAAGATTCACCGAACCGCCGGGTCCGTTGGTCGCGACGATCGCCGAGCCGCCAAAGGTGGAAAAGGTGCTGGGGAAAGTTTGCGAATCCGCAGCAGCACCACCCGCCATGTGGAGTTCAGCCACGTTTTCCACCCCGCCTCCGGCGTTTCCGCCACCCAGTGCCAACGACGAATCGGAGTTGATGATGTTGCCACTCGGCGAGCCTGGCTGCGTATAGTCCAGGATGATGGTGCCAATGGCGTTGGTTGTCGGACCGCTGTAGGCTTCCGCTCCATAAAGATCCAGCGTGCCGTAACCGGATTTGACCAATCCACCCATGCTGCCGTTATTGGCAATGACGCCACCGTAGCTCAAAGTGTCACCCGTCGCCACGAATATATCACCCCAGTCCGGCCCCACCGCAACGCCGCGATTGGCATCCAATGTAAAGCTGGCAGTGGCTTCCACCACGCCCTCATCCAACGTCAATGTTCCGGGTCCCAAATTTGTGTCCGCGCCAACAATCGCCGTGCTGCCGTCAACCGAAAAACCGCCGGTGAAGGAATTCGCGCCGCTCAAAGTCAAGCTGCCGCCACCGGCCAACGTCAAGCTGCCTGCGCCCGAAAGCGCGCCCCCCAAGGCCAGTGCGCCGTTCGGAATCACCTCCGCCGTGACCGGGACTGTCAGCACCAACGGCGTGTTCAGCGACTCCAAGGTTACCACTTGGTCATTCGTTATATTGCCGCCCAGATCAATCGTATTGCCCGCCACTGCGAAGGCGCCCGCCGGTGTGGTAAAAGTGATGCCGTCAAATGCCGTCCCGGTCGCAAAGTTATTGGTGTTGGCCAAATGCGAGGTGCCGCCGAAAAACAGCGAACTGCCCGAGCCGGGCACCGTGTCGCCCGCCCAGTTGGCTGCAGTGGTCCAATACGCATCCGAGCCGTCGCCGGTCCAGACGCCATTGGCAGCCGCGGCGTGATAGGCCACAAGGCCAAGACCAATCAGCACGGCACGGAATGAGAAGCGGGGGGTGAACGACCATGGGAATGAGCTGGGAATTTTCTTCATAGTTTTTTTGTTTTGACGGAATTGGATTTGCTGAATCGTAGCATAAGGTCTTCTCCTGCCCATTGAACATTTGTTCTAGGTTGAAACGGATGAACGACATTTTAGTTTGCTTAATAGCTATTAAAACGTTTGGAACCTGTTTGCCCATCCAAACAAAACTAATTTTAAACCGCCCCCCTGTTTATCGGTTTGATTCCAATCTAAAGTGATTGTGGATTTCCCACTTTCACATGGAAAGTTGTGTTCCAGTTGTTATGCCAGTAGTAACTCCATAATTGGGTACTCAATTTCTGCAATTGGACATGGCCATCGGCAAAGCCCATGTTGACGGCTCCGACCGGCGCGTGGGCAGTCCACGGAATCGTGTCCGATTGCGGCGCATTTATCGGATTGATGGCGTGCCGGGCAACGGTAAAGCGGCCCATTTCGTTGTCGTGGGACTGATAACCGGTGTAAAGATCCGCCGCCGGCCCGTCTTGTTCTGTCGGCCAGCAATCAACCCACGCGCCATCAAAGAAAATTGGCGTGTCGGAAGTGAGCTTAATTTCGCCGTCAGTGGCATAATACCATGACGGATCCGTCACACCGTGCGAGGACTCACTGCATGCGTCCCCGGAGTTTCCATCTCCCTGTCCCACACCGTTGTTCACGTAAAGCCAGCCGTTGCACTGATAGCTGGCTGCTATCTGAGTGAGTCCCGATGTCCCTATATTTGCGCCCCCGGTCAAATCCCGGTTGTAGGCGTTGTTGGCAGTTCCCGCCCTGTTGTTGCCGCCATAGTTAAAATCATTCAGGTTAGTCACGGACGCCGTCGGGCAAAGGAGCGCATTAATCATCCTCGAACTGTAATCCACCATCGGACCAATCCATTCGCTCTCAGGCCCCAGATACGTGCTGTCATTCGGCTGAATATACTCGTGATTGTCCTCCTCGAACATGATGTCCGCCAAATCCAACTGCCGAATGTTATTCTCGCAGTCGATGGACTGACTGCGCCGTTTGGCGGCCGCCAGCACCGGCAAAAGCAACGCCGCCAGGATGGCGATGATGGTGATAACGACCAACAATTCAATCAATGTAAAGCCCTCGGCTTCCCCCCTTTTCATTGT
>JASHVW010000376.1 GCA_030044395.1 Verrucomicrobiia bacterium | reverse complement strand
CAGGGCAATTTTCACCGTGTCCTGATCGCGCATTTCACCCACGAGAATCACCTTGGGCGCCTGGCGCAACGCCGCGCGCAGCCCGTTTGAAAAGTTGTCGAAATCCACTCCCAGTTCGCGCTGGTTGAATGTGGACATCATGTGCGGATGCACAAATTCCACCGGGTCTTCCAGGGTAACAATGTGGACAGCCTTGGCCTGATTGATTTCGTTGAGCAAGGCGGCCAGGGTCGTGGTCTTGCCGGAACCGGTGGCGCCCGTCACCAGCACCAGGCCGGTTTTTTCCTTGGGGATTTGCTTGAAAATTTCCGGCATGTTCAGCTTTTCCAGCGTGGGAATCACGGTGTTCAATTGCCGGCAGACTATGGAATAATTTCCCCGCTGCGAAAAGACATTGACACGGAAGCGGGCCGTTTCCGAAAGAGCGTAGGCGGCGTCGCAGGAACCGTGGCGCAATAGATATTCCAGGTGTTGCAAATTGTCGCCGACGAGATTAAGGGCGATCATTTCGGTCTGGAAGGGAGTGAGTCTTTCAATCGGCGGATCGAATGGCACGGGCTTGAGCTCGCCGTAGGACTCCACCTGGAGGGGGCGGCCAACGGTGAAAAGCAAATCCGAAACCTCCGGCTGTGCAGCCCGCATCACGTTCATGATTCTGTCCAGTTCGGGGCGTCGCATAATTTACATGGCATCTTCGTCTTCCGGCGGATGGGTCAGAAACGGTCGGAATTTTTTCCTGTCGAGCGCCTTGTCGTAAGCGTCCTCCGGGGAAATGCGCTTCATCCGCAAATGCTCCATGATGTGGTCATCCATGGGTTGATTGCCGATTTTCTTGCCGACTTGAATCATGCCCGGAATTTGGTGGGTCTTCCCTTCGCGCACCAGATTGGCAACGGCTGTGGTGAAGACAAGAATTTCAAACGCGGCGCAGCGACCTTTCTTGTCCTGCCGCTTGAAAAGCGTCTGTGCGACGATGCCTTTCAGTGATTCGGACAATGTCTGGCGGATTTTATTCTGCTGGTCGGCGGGAAAAACGTCAATGATGCGGTCCACGGTTTTGGCGGCGCTTTGCGTGTGCAGGGTGCCAAAGACCAGGTGCCCGGTGCTCGCCGCGGTCAACGCCAGTTCAATCGTCTCCAAGTCGCGCATTTCGCCCACGAGAATGACGTCCGGGTCCTCACGCAACGCACCGCGGAGCGCCGCCGCAAAGGACCGGGTATGGACGCCGACTTCGCGGTGATTGACCAGGCAGTTTTTGCTTTCGTGAGTGAATTCAATGGGGTCTTCGACGGTGATGATGTGGTCTTTGCGGTTTTTGTTGGCATAATCAACAATGGCCGCCAGGGTCGTGGATTTGCCGGAGCCGGTGGGGCCCGTCACCACGACGAGGCCGCGATGCAGCATCGCAAATTTTTTCAGCACCGCGGGAAGCGGCGCGTCAAATTTCTCAAAATCCTCGAAAGAGAGCACCCGGCTGGGAATCTGGCGGAAGACGGCCGAGACGCCATTTTTTTGATTGAAGAAATTGACGCGGAAACGGGAGATATTTGGAATTTCGTAACCAAAGTCCACATCGCCGGTTTCCTCAAATTGTTTGATTTTGTAATCCGGAGCGATTTCGTAGAGCATCGTCTTGAGAGCGTCGCTTTGCAGGGGCGGGTAGTCCACGCGCTGAAGTTCGCCGTTGATTCGCAACATGGGCGGATTGCCGGAGGCCATGTGAAGATCAGAGGCCTTCTGCTCAAACATCAGATTGAAAAATGCGTCTATTTTGGCCATACAACCTTCTTCTGTTTTAGCGAATTTTAAGCAGATGCCGTGCCGAATGCAACAATGAAAACAGTTTCCGCCATCATCCGCGCCGAATTGGAAAGCGGCGGGACCATGCCTTTTGCCCGTTTCATGGAACTGGCCCTTTATGCCCCCGGCGCCGGCTATTATGAAATGAAAAGAAATCCGGGCCGGGCCGGGGATTTTTTCACCAACGTCAGCACCGGCGGGTTGTTCGGGCAATTGCTCGCCTTCCAGTTCACCGAATGGTTGAAGGACTTGTCAGTGACCGACGGTCCATTGAACATTGTCGAAGGTGGCGCCCATGATGGGACCTTGGCACGAGATATTATGGCCTGGATACGAGCGCATCGGCTGAAAATTTTTGAGCGGCTCCAATACATCATTCTGGAGCCATCCCCGCAACGTCAGGCATGGCAGCGGGAAACGCTGAAAGAGTTCGCGGGCAAAATGATTTCGATTCCGAATTTTTCGGCGATCGTCAATCGCGTTCAGGGCGTCATTTTCTCAAATGAACTGCTGGACGCCTTCCCGGTGCATCGGCTGGGCTGGGACGCCAACGGAAGAAAATGGTTCGAGTGGGGCGTGGCCTGGGACGGGGATAAATTCGTTTGGGCGCGGATGGAATGCCGCAGGCCGCCAGCCGTGCCGCCGGAATTGCTGGACGTGTTGCCGGATGCTTACACGATCGAAATTTCTCCAGCGGCGGAAGCGTGGTGGATGGCCGCCGCAAACGGCCTGGACGAGGGAAAACTCCTGACCATTGACTACGGCTTGACGCAGGATGAGCGCTTCTTGCCGCAACGACAAGAAGGCACCCTGCGCGCTTATTTCCGGCACCATCCGGGCGAAATTTTGGCGAACCCTGGCGAACAGGATTTGACGGCGCATGTCAATTTTTCGGCGATTCAATCCGCTGGCGAGGCCTGCGGTCTGACCACGGAAAATTTCTCCACACAATCGCAATTTCTAACGCGTATTCTGGAAAAGGCGGCGACAGACCCATCTTTTGGCAATTGGGCGGCGCGGGCACGCCAATTCCAGACGCTCACCCACCCGGAACATCTGGGCCGCGCCTTCCGGATTTTGGTCCAAACACGGTCAAATCCCATGGGACAGCCATGAACCGGGTGTTTGGAGTTCCGCGTTTACGCGGCCGCAAACTCCGAACCCGTATTTGGTCCCAATGTATATCCAATTTTGGAAGTCGAAACTCCCCATGAATGATGCGGGTTGATGGATTCAACGTGCAGGGGAAAATCAGATCGAAAAATCCTCCGAGAAGATTTTCACGTTTTTCAATTCGACAAACACCTGCTCGCCGACCTTGGGTTGCAATTGCTGGAATTCCTCCTTGCTCAATTGCGCGGAAAACTGACCGCGTCCGTCCAACCGTTCCAAGTCCAGGTTCGCGACCGGCCCGGCGGCGTTGCACCGAACCACGCGCGCCGGAAACGTCTTTTGCCCGTTCGCCTCGCGCGTGATACGGACGTCGTGCGGGCGAACAAAGGCCACGGCGTCGGATTCGGTTTCACCGGCGGTCTCGGGTACGTGGAACTTTGATTCGCCGATTTCCACCGCGCCTTCATGCACGCGCCCGCTGAACAGATTCACATTACCCAAAAAATCATAAACAAACGGGCTGGCCGGATGGTCGTAAATTTCCTCCGGCGTGCCAATTTGCTCGATTTGGCCATCGCGCAAAATGGCGACGCGGTCCGCCACTTCGAGCGCCTCCTCCTGGTCGTGCGTTACAAAAAGAGTGGTGATATGGATTTCCTGGTGCAACTTGCGCAACCAGCGGCGAAGTTCCTTGCGGACCTTGGCATCGAGCGCGCCAAAGGGTTCGTCGAGCAAAAGCACCTTGGGCTCCACCGCCAGGGCGCGGGCAAGCGCCACGCGCTGGCGTTGTCCTCCGGAAAGCTGTGCCGGATACCGTTTGCCGAACGGCTCCAGTTGAATCAATTTCAAAAGCTCGCCCACGCGCTCGCGGATTTTTGATTCCGGCGGACGCAATGCCTTCGGACGGACACGCAGGCCAAAGGCAATGTTTTCAAAGACACTCAAATGGCGGAAGAGGGCGTAATGCTGGAAGGCGAAGCCGGCCTTGCGCTGACTGGCGGGGATTTTGGTGACGTCCTCGCCATAAAACAAAACCTGGGAATCCTTCGAATCGGGAAATTCCAGGCCGGCGATGACCCGCAATAATGTGGTTTTGCCCGAGCCGGACGGTCCCAGCAGTGCGACGAGTTCGCCGGACTCGACCTTGAGGTTCACATGGTCGAGCGCGGCGAAGTTGCCAAATTTCTTGGTGATATTTTTTACTTCGACACTCATGTCTGCTTGTCTCTGTTGGAGACGATGGGCAGAGGGAAGATGCCACCGATCCCGACGTGTTTAAATTCAATCCATGATTTTAATACCAGCGTGACCAGCGCCAGAAAAGTCAGCAAGGAGGCCACGGCGAAGGCGCCGGTAAAATCGTTTCCCTCATATAAAATTTGCACATGTAGCGGAATGGTGTTGGTTTTGCCCTGGATATGGCCGCTGACGACCGAGACCGCGCCAAATTCTCCCATTGCCCGGGCATTGCACAGGATCACCCCGTAAAGCAGCCCCCATTTGATATTGGGCAGGGTCACGCGCCAAAACGTTTGCCACCCGCTGGCGCCGAGCACGCGCGCCGCTTCCTCTTCGGTGCGACCCTGCGCCTGCATCAGGGGGATCAATTCGCGCGCCACAAACGGAAAGGTGACAAAAATCGTGGCAAGCACAATCCCCGGAACCGCAAAAATGATGTGGATGTGATGGGGCAGAAGCCAGGGGCCGAACCAGCCTTGCGCGCCGAAAACCAAAACGTAAATCAAACCCGAAATTACCGGCGAAATGGAAAATGGCAAATCAATCAACGTGAGCAAAATGCTCTTTCCTGGAAAATCGAACTTGGCAATCGTCCAGGCCGCGCAAACGCCGAAAAGGCAATTCAGGGGCACGGAAATTCCCGCCGCGATCAACGTCAATTCAATGGCGTTCACGGTGTACGGATCGCGGAGCGTGTGAAAATAATAACCGACACCCTGCCTGAACGCCTCGGCAAAAACCGAAACGAGTGGTATCACTAAAAATAGCCCGATGAAGGCCAGCGCGGTAAAGATGAGCAGCCGGCGCATGAACGGAGGTTCGGTCATGCGGCGCGGCGCGTTGATTTTTTCCTCGTCGGTCATGCGAATTCGGTGGCGTTATGGCGGTTGCTCCACCATTGCAATAGATTGATGGTGAGCAACAGGGCAAAGGAAACCACGAGCATGACCACGGCCAGGGCTGTGGCTTTGGCATATTCAAATGAATCCAGTTCGCTCATGATGAGCAGCGGGACGATTTGCGTCTTCATCGGGATATTGCTTGAAATAAAGACGACCGAGCCGTATTCGCCCAAGGCGCGCGCAAAGGCCAGCGCAAATCCTGTCAGCAACGCCGGGCTTAACGCCGGCAACACGATGCGCCAGATCGTCTGCCACCGGTTGGCGCCCAGGCTCGCGGCGGCTTCCTCGATTTCCGGGTCCATATCCGCCAACACCGGTTGGACTGTTCGCACAACGAACGGGAGGCCGATAAAGGTCAGCGCGACAAATATGCCCAAGCGGGTGTAGGACACTTGAATGCCCAGCGGCGCGAGCCAACGGCCTATCCAGCCATTCGGCGCGTAAAGAGTTGCCAGCGTGATTCCCGCCACCGCGGTCGGCAGGGCGAAGGGGAGGTCCACCAGGGCATCCATGAATCTCTTCCCGGAGAATTCATATCGCACCAAGACCCACGCGACAATCGAACCAAAGAGCGCATTGATCACCGCTGCGAAAAACGAGGCGCCAAAGCTCAGGCGATAGGCGGCCATTGCCTGGGGGGAAGAAATCGTGTGCGAAAACTGCGCCCAGGAAAGCTCGGTGCTTTTGGCAAACGTCGCCGCCAATGGAATGACGACAATGAGGCTTAAATAGAGCAGCGTATAGCCGAGCGTCAATTTGAAGCCCGGGAGCACTCTGATTTTCCCGCCGTGTTGGGTCGGCACAATGTTATAAGTTTATAGGTTCGGCGCGTAGGCGATAAATTTTCGGTATTCGGTTAATATGGTTTCCAACGCTACCACAAATGCGTATTCCTTCAAGTATTCCGGCGGCGATTGCGGCGTTTCCAAAATGATTTCGAACGGGCGCGGCCGAACTTTCGGCGGCGCGCTCAAAATGTTGTCGTAACTCTCGCGGATAATCCCGTTGCGCGCCGCAAATCCGTCAATGACCGGGCGCGCGTTGCGCGGCAAAATTCTTTCGACAACGCGAAGCGCCGGTTCGATCAAATGCCTCGTCAGCGTCGCGCCATGGGCAAAACCATAAAAACCGTCACTGGTGTCGTCGGTATGGAGCGAAATGATACCTTGAAATGAACGTGAAACCAACTCGGCTTGCAGCAGACGAACTTCCGGCTCGGCGGAATTTTTCCAGAATTCACGGTTCAAATCTTTTCCGCGGCGGGAAAATCGCGTGCCGTCCTCAAAACCCGTCGGATTGCAAACCGGATAAAACGACAAATAATAACCAGCGGCAAGTTCCGGCCGGGCTTCAAGCAATTGAATAAACCGGACGATCGCGTGCGCGCCTTCCGGTTCATCGCCGTGAACGCCGGCAAAGACGCCTACGCGAATCGGTGTGTCGCCGCCGCGCGGCCCGACGAATAGGTAGCGGGGCAATACATAATCCCCCCCGTTCGATTCGAAATGCGCTTCAAAATTCGTGACAAGGTTCGGGGAGGTCGTGGCGATTTTGTCCAGCGGCGCGAGCAGTTCGCCGATTGAGCGGCGTTGCGCGCGCGGTATTTGCGTCGTAATTCTGATTGATGATTGGGCGATGGTCATTTTATCGCGGTTGATAGATCTGGTCGAAAACTCCTCCATCGGCAAAATGGGTTTTTTGGGCCTTTGCCCAACCGCCGAATTCAGAGTCAACGGTGACCAATTTCAATTGGGGAAAATTGGCGGCATATTTTGCGGCTACGGCGGGATTGCGCGGGCGATAAAAATTTCGCGCCGCAATTTCCTGCCCTTCGTCCGAATACAGATATTCGAGATAGGCTTTGGCGACTTGCGTGGTGCCGTGACGTTCGGTGTTTTTGTCCACCCAGGCAACGGGCGGTTCAGCCAGGATACTGAGCGGCGGGGTGATAATCTCAAA
>JASHVW010000375.1 GCA_030044395.1 Verrucomicrobiia bacterium | reverse complement strand
TATATCGAGATCATGGCCGGCGTTTACACGGATAATCAGCCGGATTTCAGCTTTCTCCAACCCGGTGAAACCAAGACGTGGAGCCAATATTGGTATCCCATCCAGGAGATTGGCCCCGCCCGTCAGGCCAACCTGGAAGCTGCGGTTAGTATGACGCATGCCAAAGGCGCGTTAACACTTGGCATTGCGGTCACCGCAAATCAATCTCGCGCCGAAATTACCGTGGAAGCAAAGGGAAAAATATTGGCTCGATTCCGAGAGAATTTGTCTCCAGCAACGCCATGGATCAAGGAAATCAAGCTGCCCAGAAATGTGGCAGAGGGCGATGTGGTGGTGCGCGTGCAAAATGATGCCAGACGCGAACTGATTTCGTGCGACTTGAAAGCGCGCCCGGAAGGGCGACGGCCGCAGGTCGCGACCGAGGCTCCCGCGCCTGTTGAGATCAATAGCAACGATGAGTTGTTCATTACGGGCCTGCATCTCCATCAATATCGTCATGCCACTCGTTCACCCGTGATTTATTGGAGGGAGGCGCTACGACGCGACCCCTTGGATTCACGGTGCAACAACGCACTGGGTCTTTGGCATTTGCATCGGGGTGAATTGGCTGATGCCGAAATCTGTTTTCGCCGGTCGGTGGAGCGGCTCACGCGCCGGAACGCGAATCCTTACGACGGCGAAGCGTATTACAACCTGGGACTGTGCCTGCGGTATCTAGGCCGGGACGCGGATGCCTATGCTGCGTTTTACAAGGCCGTCTGGAGCCAGGCATGGGCGGGCGCGGGGTACCATGCTCTGGCGGAACTGGACTGTCTCAAACACGCCTGGGCTACGGCATTGGAACATCTCGACCATTCCCTGCGTTTCGATATTGAAAACCTGCGGGCGCGGGATCTCAAGACGATGGTCCTGCGAAAGCTGGGCCGTTCGGGCGAGGCTGACGAACTGTTGCGCCACACGTTAAAGTTGGACCCGCTGGATTGGTGGGCAAAGCAACTTAACTGGGAAACGCTACACTGCGACGCGCAGACGAAATTGGATTTGGCCCACGATTTCGCCCGGGCGGGGTTTTTCAATGAGGCGATTGATCTTTTAAAGAACGGATCCATCCGGGCGAACGACCTGCCGGACCAAAATTTAGGGGCTCTCCCGATGCTCAATTACACCCTTGGCTGGTTTTGCCAGAAAAAAGGGGATCGCAAGGCGGCGCTGAACTATTTCCGGCGGGGAGAAACTCAATCGCCGGACTATTGTTTCCCGGCGCGTCTGGAAGAAATCATGGTGCTGAAGGCGGCCATGGAAGCAAACCCGGCGGACGCGCGGGCGCCATACTATTTGGGAAATTTGCTCTATGATCGGCGGCGATACGATGAGGCAATCGCGCTCTGGGAAAAGGCGGCGAAAAGTGACCCGTCGTTCTCCATCGTTTGGCGCAACCTGGGCATCGGCTATTACAATTTTCAAAAGAAGCCGGCGAAAGCCCGGGCGGCGTATGACAAAGCGTTCCGGGCCAACCCGTCCGACGCCCGGTTGTTGTACGAGCGCGACCAGTTGTGGAAACGGCTCGGAATACAGCCGTCGCAACGCCTGCGTGAACTGAAAAAGCACCGCGTCCTCGTCGGGCAGCGAGACGACTTGAGCGTGGAACTGTGCATGTTGTACAACCAGACCGGCTATTACGCCGACGCCGCCCGGCTCATAGCCACCCGCAGTTTTCAACCTTGGGAAGGCGGCGAAGGCGCTCCGCTGCAGCAACACGTCCGCGCCCATCTTGGATTGGGATGCGCGGCGCTATCCGGCGGGGACCCGGCCGCCGCGAAGAAATTTTTTGAGTCGGCCCTGACTTCTCCGGGCAATCTCGGCGAAGCCAGACACCTGCTCGCGAACCAAAGTGACATCCATTACCGGCTGGGTTGCGCGTTAGACAGGCTGGGCGACCGGACCGGCGCGCGGGAACATTGGCGCGCCGCGGCAAATTTCAAGGGAGATTTTCAGGAAATGAGTGTGCGCAATTTCTCCGAGATGACTTATTACTCCGCCCAATCCCTGGCAATGCTTGGGAAGCGCGCCGGGGCCTTAAAGATTTTCCGCAGCTTGCTGTCCTACGCCAGGAAACTCGAGTGTCTGCCCGCGAAAATTGATTATTTTGCGACGTCGCTCCCAACAATGCTGCTATTCGACGATGATCTGAAGTGCCGGCAGGAAACGCAGGCGCTCTTTTTGCAGGCGCAAGCGTGCACAGGCTTGGGGCAGACGCAAAAGGCCAAATCACTTTTGCGACAGGTCGTGCGGCGCGACCCAGCCCATCCCCTGGCGGCGGATTTTCTGAAAATTTAGCAGCACAGGCACATTTTATGAATGGATTTATCAGCACCGTTAATCTCCGGGAGGAACAAGGCTTCGAGGTTTATTATATTTCCAACGGAGAAATTGAATTGAGTGTGGTTCCGAAGCTGGGGGCGAAGATTATTTCTTTGAAAAACGTCAAAACCGGGAGGGAATGGCTGTGGCACCCGCCGGACGGCTTAAAACTTTTTTACAACCGGATGGGTGATGACTTTCACAGGAGCCCGCTGGTGGGCATTGATGAATGCCTGCCGACCATTGCTCCTTGTCGCTGGCTCGGACGGGAGTTGCCAGACCATGGCGAGCTTTGGAGCGAACGATGGTCGGTCGATCCTTTGGCCCTCGATCATGGGGTTTTGAAAACAGCAATCCAGTTAAAGATCTCGCCGTTCAGGTTGGAACGAATGATCGAATTACGGGAGAGTGAGGTCCATATCCGGTACCAGTTGAGCAATCTTGGCGGAACCGAGGAACATTTTTTGTGGGCGCTGCATCCGCTCCTGCGATTGCAACCTGGAGACCATTTGGAACTCCCTCCCTCCACCCGCGCGCTGCTCGATGGTGAAACCTGGGTGGACGCGATCGGCACCGCAGTCCTTCCCCAAAGTTGTGCCAAAGCCTTTGCCGGGCCTGTCTATGAAGGCTCTGCCGCGATTACCAATTCCAAAACCGGGGATCGCCTGGAATTTGTGTGGGACCCATT
>JASHVW010000374.1 GCA_030044395.1 Verrucomicrobiia bacterium | reverse complement strand
TATCCGGTGAATGGATGGGAGCAAGGCGCGGGTGACGCCGGTTTCATGGCGCTCGCCGGAATTTCCAGCGATTTAAAATACCGCAACGCCATGCTGGCCGTCGGCGCCGGCACGCAATGGCAACTCGGCCCGCGAAAATACATGGCCGACGACGAATGCATCGGACAGCTTTACACCGGGCTTTATTTTCTCTATCGCGAGCCGCAGATGATCGCACCCATGCGCGAGCGGTTCGACACGGTCCTCGCCAATCCGCCATCCGCGCAAAGGCTGGATTTCGCGCAGCCAGGCCACGGCCAGGATTCATGGTCCTGGTGTGACGCCCTATTCATGGCGCCGCCGGCCTGGATGCGCCTTTACGCCGCCACGGACGACAAACGATATCTGAATTTTGCCGTTACCAACTGGTGGCGCACCACGGATTTTCTTTACGATACCAACGAGCATTTGTTTTACCGCGACAGCACTTATTTCAACAAACGGGATTCAAATGGCCAAAAGGTGTTCTGGAGCCGCGGCAACGGGTGGGTGATGGCCGGTTTGGTTCGGATGTTGCAATATCTGCCGATGAACCATCCGGACCGCCCGCGTTTCGAGCAATTGTTCAAGGAGATGGGGGACAAAATCCTGGCCTGCCAGCGACCGGACGGCCTCTGGCCCGTCAGCTTGCTTGACCCCGAGGGCAACCCGGACCCGGAAAGCAGCGGCTCGGCCCTGGACACCTACGCCCTTGCCTGGGGCGTGAATCAGGGATTGCTCGACCGCGCCACATTCGAGCCGTCCGTGCGGAAGGCATGGACGGCGTTGGTTGGCTGCGTGGATGAGGATGGAAAATTGACCCATGTACAGCCCCCCGGCGGCAGCCCGACGAGATTTTCCCCCGATACAACTGAAATTTATGGCATCGGCGCTTTCCTGCTCGCGGGAAGCGAAGTGTATCGGATGGCGGTGATGGAGGAACCAGGGCAAATGGTTGAAGCTCATTCCCCTAAAGGTCTGAAATTACTGCCTGGATACGTAATTGTCAGAGTCTCTAATCCGTCCTCATTCCGGCGCGATTGCGAAACGGTCGAATTGACGACCAAGGAATTTATCCGGACCCGCACAGGTTCGGTGGACGCATTTATATTACGGGACGCTCCTAAGGAACTTGCCGTCATGGACGGTGATTCCTCCCGTATTTTGGATTCCCAACTGGTCACTTACAGTCCAACACGGCAAGACATTTCAAGGAACATTGGCCAGCAATTGCTCTTCCAAGTTGACCTCGCCCCCGGCGAGACGCGGACCTACTACGTTCTGGACGCCTCGGCTCTGGCCGCCGTGCCGCCGCCCATCATCAAAACATTCGCGCGCTACGTGCCGGAGCGCCACGACGATTTCGCCTGGGAGAGCGACCGGATAGCGCATCGCACCTTCGGCAAGGCCCTCGAGACCTGGAAAGCCGAGCCGCTCACCAGCAGCGGCATGGACGTTTGGATTAAACGCACTCGCGGCCTCATCATCAACGACATGTATGGCTCGGGTGATTATTACAATCAGAAAAAACCGTCTCAGGACGATTACAAGGTCGGCAAAACGCGCGGCTGCGGCGGCCTGGGAATCTGGCAGGACGGCAGGCTCTACGTTTCCAAAAACTGGCGCACTTATCGCCTTATCACCACCGGGCCCATTCGTTCGGAATTTGAGCTGACCTACGAGGGCTGGGATGCCGGCGGACGGGAAGTCTCCGAAACCAAGCGCATCAGCATAGATGCCGGCTCGAACATGAGCCGCATGGAAAGCATTTTCAAAAGCGACGATCAATCGCCCTTGCAGATCGCCGTGGGTTTGGCCGAGCGCCCGGGCGAAAATGTGATTGTGCCCGACGGCTCGCCGGAGATTGATCCATGGACCAACAGCATCGCGCGCGGCCTGATTGTGCAAAATCAGACGGAAGGCTGGATGGCTTATTGGCAACCGCAGGATTTCTACAAGGGCACGATTGGCGTGGCCATCGTCTTGCCCAGGGACAGCGTGGGACAGTTCACCAACGACCTGCCGGACTTGTCGGCCAGCGCGTTTAATGCGCCGACGAAAACCATCACGGAAGGACAGCCGGCGATTCGGAACTTACTGGCCATTGCCCCCGCGGAAAACGGCCGGCCATTTCTTTATTACATGGGTGCCGGCTGGTCCCAAAGTGGCGACTTCCCCACTGCGGCGGCGTGGGTCAATTACATCCGGCGCTTCGCCGAGCGCCGGGACCAGCCGCTGCAAATCTCGATCGGAAATTAGCGATTCCATCTCATTTCGCCGAAGTCGCGGCAATGATATTCATCGCCTCGGCCGTCAGGCCGGTGATTCTGGACCACGATTTTTCAGCGACGAGCTTTCGGTCGGCCATCCACGAACCGCCAACGGCCGCCACCTGTTTGATGGCCAGGTAATTCGCCAGCATCGCCGCCGTGATGCCACCGGTCGGGATAAACCCAATTCCCGTGTGGCCAAATGGCCCAATTAACGCTTTCAACGCATTGACTCCGCCGGACGTCTCCGACGGGAAAAATTTCAGTTGTTTCCAGCCCAATTCCATGGTGCGCATGACTTCGCTCGGAGTAATGACACCGGGAAACAACGGCATCTTATGTTTGTGTGCCGCGTTGGATACCGCCTCGCTCAAACCGGGCGATACGCCGAATTGCGAACCGGCGTCCACCGCTTGTTTCACTTGATCGGGCGTCAGCAATGTGCCCGCGCCGACCGCTATCTGCGGAACGCTTTTACGGATGCGCGCAATGCATTCCGCCGCGCCCGCGGTACGGAAGGTAACCTCGATGACATTCAATCCCCCTGCCAACAGGCTCTCCGCCAGCGGAATCGCATCATCGGGCCGATCAATCACCGCGACGCAGATGAGCCGTTGTTTGAGGATAAAATCGGTGTTCATAAAATTGGGAGCATACAAAATGGCCGGCTCAAGTGAATCTAAAATTTGGCCGGTCGTGACCCTTTCCCAAATGTTGCTTCCGTCCAGGATGCCGCCGGTTTTACCGTTTTACCATTGGGGCGGATCGCGGTACAAGACGGAAGAAATTATGGAACCGATTCACATCGGCTGTTACAGTTTAACGATGAATATTGTGTTGGAGCATGTCGCTATTCCCTCACCCGACCCGGCCGCTTTAAAGGACTGGTATGAGCTTGTGTTGGGCGCGCGGGAAATTTTCAACAACGGCCAGACGCCGCCGACGTGCCTGCTGGCGTTGCCCGGTGGCGGCTGGTTTGAAATCTACGCCGCCGAAGCCGCGCCCGAAAATCGCGGCAATAACAAACTGGCCGGGTTCCGCCATCTCGCCCTGCGCGTGGATTCCATCAACGAGGCCAAAGCCGAATTGGAACGGCGTGGCGTTAGGTTTTCGGAAGTTATCCGCCCGGCGGCGGGCGGTGGAAGTGTCTTGTTCTTTGCCGATTGCGAAGGAAATCTGCTGCATTTGGTGGAAAGGCCCAAAAAGGAGGGTCATTTTTCGATGCAATTTCCCGTCTAAGGATTTTTGAGCAGCCGCTCCATTTGCATTGTCTGTATCTTGAGCTAGTTTTTAGGGGGCGCTTTACTTCTGCCCCGGAAAGGAATTGATTATGGCAAAGAAAACGACATCGAAAAATGACGGCAATGGAGGAAGCCACGTCCAAACATTTGCACTGCGCTCGCCCAGCGCGATGACGGTGCAATTGGTGGGCGACTTCACTCAATGGCAACAACATCCGATTACCCTCCAGAAGCAACCGGATGGAGTGTGGAAAACCAAAGTGGAACTGTCGCCCGGCGTGCATCATTACCGTTTTATGGTGGATGGCGAATGGCGCGATGATCCCGAATGCGCCTTGCGTGAGCCAAACCCGTTCGGCGGCCAAAACATGATGCGTCAGGTCGGCTGATTCTGATTCTCCTTTGCCTTGCGCACTCGACTCCGCGCGTGTGGATGCTATAATCCGTCCGCGTGAATTGCTTTTTTGTCGGGTTCCTCGGTGCGATGCTGGCTGCCAGCCAGCCATCGGACGTTACCAATCTAATCCAGGAGGAAACCAATGCTACCACGGTCAGTTCCAATGATCCCGTGAAACAGCAATTGGACGACGTGATGACCGATGACGACGCGGCGATGGATGAAGTGGACCAATGGATTCGCGACAACAATGCCGCGGCGGCAAAAGGCGGAGGCGAAACCAGAAGTGAGTTGAATGACCGGATTAACGCCCGATTGGACCAGGTGCGGGAGAAATACGAGGAATTTTTGAGGCAACATCCAGATTATGCGCCCGGCCATCTGGCCTACGGCAGCTTTTTGAATGATATCGGCAAGGAGGATTTGGCGGCGGGAGAATTTGAAACCGCGAGCAAGCTGGATCCGAAAGATCCCGCGGCGTGGAATGGGCTTGCTAACTATTATGGCGAAAACGGCCCGATTACAAATGCATTTATCGATTATCAAAAGGCGATCGCTTTGAACCCCACCGAACCGGTTTATTATGAAAACCTGGCCACCACCGTGTACCTATTCCGTCGGGACGCGATGGCATTTTATAAAATTACCGAGCCGCAGGTGTTCGACAAATCCCTGGCGCTTTACCGCAAGGCCATCCAACTGGCGCCCGACGATTTTGAGCTCGCCAGCGATTATGCCGAAAGTTATTACGGCATCCGTCCCTTGCGCACGAATGACGCGCTCGTCGCGTGGACCAACGCCTTGAGCGCCGCACACAACGATGCCGAGCGGGAAGGCGTCTATATCCACCTGGCGCGAATAAAAATCGCCGCCGGCCGTTATGCGGAGGCCCGCGTTCAACTCCAAGCGGTGACCAACTCCATGTATGCCGACCTGAAGAGCCGCCTTGAACGCAACCTCGTGGCAAAGGAAAATGCCCGGACGAATTCCGTGCCGCGTAATTTGCAAAACACGAATGCCGCCATAAACCGTTTAATGACGAACAACGCTTCGGCCGCCAATCCGCCGCCGTTTTCTCCGAAAGAGGTGAGCGTCTTGACCAATGTTCCACCCGGTCCCCAGCCGAAGTCATTGGAACCATTGCAGGCGCAGGCGACCAACGCGCTGGCGGCTCCCACGAATCTGCTCAATAATCTCGAGGTGGCCCCGCCGGCCCCGCGCCCGTTGCAGAATTAGTTTTTCCTTCATTCTTCCTTCTTCCTTCTGCATCCTACCGAGTGTGAGCTTTTATGACCAACTAAAGTTTGACGCGAATGGCTTGATTCCGGCGATTATTCAGGAGCAAAAAACCGGGCGGGTGCTGATGTTCGCCTGGATGAACCGGGCGTCTCTGGAAATGACTGTGGCTACGGGTAAAACCCATTTCTGGAGCCGTTCGCGGCGAAAATTCTGGATGAAAGGCGAGGAAAGCGGCCATACTCAAACCGTCAACGACATCGCATTTGATTGCGATGGAGACGTCTTGCTCATCCAGGTCGAGCAATCCGGCGCCGCCTGCCATGAAGGGTACAAATCCTGTTTCTTCCGGTCGGTGGAAAATGGAGGTTTCAAAATCACCGAGGCCCAACTGCAAAAACCGGAAGAGATTTATAAAAAGAAATGATTTGCCATGTATTCGCCAACGCTTGATGAATTTGTCAAATTGGCCGCGCAGGGAAACCTGATTCCGGTGACGCGCCGCATTCTCGCGGATTTCGAGACCCCGCTCTCGGCCTACCTCAAAATCCGCGGGCGGGACGAATCGTTTCTCTTCGAGTCAGTCGCCGGCGGCGAACATATCGGACGTTATTCCTTTGTCGGCTGCAATCCGCGCGCCGTCATCAAACAAACCGGTGACTGCGTGGAAGTCGTTGAAAACGGGCGGGTCATCGAACGTTCTACGGTTGGCAGGGATGTGAAGGACGGACTGCAAATCGTCGAACGAGTGATGAAAAAATACCGCGTGGTCGCCTTGCCCAACCTGCCGCGTTTCACCGGCGGTGCCGTCGGATTCATTGGCTATGAGTTTATCCATGACATCGAACCGGTCGTGCCGCGCCCGTCCGTGGATGAATTGAAAACGCCGGTTATTTATTTTCTCGTTGCCGACGAGCTTTTGATTTTTGACCGCGTCGCGCAAACCATCACCATTCTCGTCAACGCCGTTCTGGAAGGCGCGGATAGCCCCGCTGAGGCCTACGAAAACGCGGCCAGCGAGATTGACCGCATCGTTTCACTGCTCGAACAGCCGAGCCAATACAATGCCGTCGCGGCACTCAACGATATTCCTGCCGTTGAATTTGTCTCCAACCAATCGAAGGATAAATTCTGTGCCAACGTCGAAACCGTCCGGAAATACATCCACGCCGGGGACGTCATCCAGGTGGTCGGTTCGCAGCGATTTTCCGCGCCGGTCAAGGCCGCGCCGCTGGACATTTACCGCGCCGTGCGCTCTATCAATCCTTCGCCGTATCTCTTCCTGCTTGAACTGGACGGCTTTTCGCTCGTCGGCGCCTCGCCGGAAATTCACGTCCGTTGTGAAGAGGGCAGGGTTGAGATTCGCCCCATTGCCGGAACCCGCCGGCGCGGGAAGAATGAGGAAGAGGATTTGGCGTTGGAAAAGGAATTGCTTGCCGATCCCAAGGAACGCGCCGAGCACGTCATGCTGGTGGACCTGGCGCGCAATGACATTGGCCGCGTCTGCGATTTCGGTAGCGTGTCGGTGAAGGAGTTGATGGTGATCGAGCGTTACAGCCACGTAATGCACATCGTAACACAAGTCGAGGGAAAACTTTCCGCTGGTAAGACACCATATGATTTGATGCGGGCGACCTTTCCAGCGGGAACAGTCAGTGGCGCGCCGAAAATTCGCGCCATGCAGATTATTTCCGAACTGGAACAAACCGCGCGCGGCCCCTACGCCGGGTGCGTCGGCTATTTTTCCTTCAACGGAAATTTGGATACCTGCATTACCTTGCGCACGGCGCTCATCAAGGGCGGCAAGGCTTACGTGCAAGCCGGAGGCGGCTGGGTCGCCGATTCGACACCCGAGGGCGAATTTCAGGAAACGGTCAACAAGGCGATGGCCATGCGCAAAGCCGTGGCCATGGCAGAAAGTTTTTCGGGCTAGTCATGACTTCAGAAGCCGTTCAGTTTCGCCTGCAAAAATCCGCCGCGCGCGACATCCGACTTCACCATCCCGTTTTCATTTCCAATAACTCCAATTTGCCTCCGGGAAGATATTGTCCCGCGATTCGATATCGGCCAGCCATTTTTCATCAATCCCTGTTGCCGTAATTTGGTCGTGCAATGAAATAAACCGGAGCAAATGGTCTTTGAGCCGCCGCCGCGCGTATTCCGGGCTGGTGCCCGCGCGCATGATGAACGGCCAATCGCTCGCCTGAGCCAGCAGCAATTCGCGCGCGGCCTGTTTCAACGCCCGGGCCTTCAACCCACTCACCCTCGGATATTTCCTTGCCAGGCCGTTCATCCGCTCCTGCGCAATTTGCAGATGCGGATAAATCCATTCGTTCTTCTCGTTCAGCCAGGTCCTCAGATACCCCTCTTCACCCCAGCTCGATGCGCTCGGCGTGGCTATCTGGTTGGTCGGGTAACGATGCAAATAATCTCCGGGTGTCATCAAGCCCGCCACCTTCTGGTCGTAAAATAATTTGCGCGCAAAATAATCCAGAAATTCAGGGCCTTCATACCACCAATGCCCGAACAATTCAGCGTCGTACGGCGCCACAATCAGCGGCGGACGGTCCAACAGTCCCGCGAGTCGGCTGATCTGCGCGACCCGTTCGTTCAGAAAATGTTGCGCGTGCTCGCCGGCCGCGTGTAACGCCGCCCCGCGATCATAAATCTCCTTGGTCGGCGCCCCCGTGATCCGATAATACTTGATGCCGGTGAATCCGCGGCTGTCCGCCGCCGGCAGGTACGGCTTCACATAATCAAAATCCAGATCAAAGCCGATGTCCCGGTAAAAATCGCGGTAACGCGTATCGCCCGGATAACCTTCGCGCTGGCTCCATAC
>JASHVW010000035.1 GCA_030044395.1 Verrucomicrobiia bacterium | reverse complement strand
GCAGCATCACAACGATTACATGCGCGACGGCCTCTACATAGACCCGGCTTTTACCTATTCGTCGGCTTCGAATTTGACCCGTGATGTGAACTTCAACGGCACTGTCAGCGGCAACGTTTATGCGCAGCCACTCTACATTGACAACGGTCCAGGCGGACAGCCCATTGTCATCGCGGTCACGGAATCCAACAATGTTTATGCGCTTAATGCGGCCAGCGGCGACGTCATCTGGCAGGACCACCTCGGCGCGCCCGTACCCGTATCAAGCCTGCCCTGCGGCGACATCAATCCTCTGGGCATCACCGGCACACCGGTGGTGGATTTGACAAACGACACGTTGTTTGTGAATGCGATGACCTCGCCCAGCGGCGGGACAAGCACACGCGACCTCATTTACGCGTTGAACGTGGACACCGGAGCGACCAACGCCGGCTGGCCCGTGGACGTGGACGCGACGGCGAAATTCGATGGAACGAATTTTACGTCCGGGACCCAACAACAACGCGGCGCGCTCGCGGTGCTCGACGGCTACGTTTATGTGCCTTACGGCGGATTAGACGGGGATTGCGGAACGTATCACGGCTGGCTGGTTGGCGTGGAGGAAACCAATCCGGCGAACGTGCTGGCGTGGGCGACCAGCGCCAATGGCGGCGGCGCATGGGGAGTGGGCGGCGTCTCCAGCGATGACGGAGTGCATCCCTTCATTGCCACCGGCAATACTTTTAACGTGAGCACATGGAGCGGTGGTGAGGCCGTCATTCGTTTTCAACCCGGTCCCGTCTTCAGCGGACTGACCAACGATTATTGGGCGCCCACAAACTGGTACTCGCTGGACGGCGGAGATCTTGATTTGGGCGATTGCGGTCCATTGATTGTGAATGTGCCGGGCGCAACACCGTCCGAACTGGTAGTGGCGGTTGGCAAGGACGGCTACGCCTATCTTTTGGACCGGACGAATCTTGGCGGCGTCAGTGTGCCAGTGACGAAACATCACTTCGGGTCCGGTCAAATGCCTCAGGCGGTGGCGACCTATCAGACCGCTCTGGGCACCTATATTGTTTGTCGCTCCGGCACGGCCAGCCTCGATGCCTTTCAAATCACGGCCGCGAGTCCTCCCGCCATTGTCAGCGCTTGGACAAAGACTGAAGATGGAGAGGGGTCGCCGTTTGTCACCTCCACCGATGGCACGAATGACCCGATCGTCTGGCTGGTCGGTTCGGAGGGCGACCAGGAATTGCACGGGTTCAACGGGCAAACCGGCGCAGTGATTTTCAACGGCGGCGGCACAAATGAATTGATGTCCAACACCCGGCGCTTCAACACGGGCATTGTTGCCCGGGGTCGAATCTATATTGCCAATGACAATAAGGTCTATGCATTCACTGTGCCGGTGCCTCCGATTGATTTGACCCAGTTGACGGTTCTTCCGGATGGGGTTTTCCAATTTGGCTTCACGAACACGCCGGGCCTGAGTTTCACGGTGTATAGCACGACGAACCTGTTTCTCTCGCTCACGAACTGGACGCGACTGGGGGGCGCGACGGAAATTTCGCCGGGCCAGTTTCAGTTCACAGACGCGACACCGGTCAGCTACGAGCGGTTCTATGGTGTGAGTTCTCCGTAGATGGGCGAGTTTGAAAACGAGGATGGAGGATGGGGAAAAAAGCGGAAAGCGGTTTGACACAAATTTTCGCGAATTGAACGCGAATTCAAAGACCGAAAATCATAACCGCGAAATAACGCGGATGGACGCAAAAACGCAGAATTTTAGCCGCGAAAAACGCGGAAGGTGAGGGCGGGAGCGTGGTTAATTTTGCTTGACGACGGGGGTGGAATTTTTATGATGCGAAAGCAGAAGAGGCATTAATGAAAAGACGACCTGCGCAAATATGGTGGGTCAGTTTGATAAGCCCGGAGAAGGCGTTCACCCTAGTTGAATTGCTGGTGGTGATAGCCGTCATTGCGATTTTGGCGGGCCTGCTGTTTCCGGCGCTTGCCGCCGCCCGGTTGGAGGCCCAACGCACGCAATGCTTGAGCAACCTCAAGCAATTGGGACTGGCCAACGCCGTTTATACAACGCAATTCGGCAAAGATGTTTCGTATCAATTCAATGCCCTGTATTATTCCGGCTGGGCCGAAGCTCTAATACCGTACCTCAATCCGGATGCCACCAACATGAACAGTGTGCAACTCTGCCCGTCCGCGCCGCGAAATTCCTCCGCAGCGGCCGGGAGTGATACACCTGGCGCTGCTGATGAGGCGGCATCCATTTACTATAGCAATTTCAACCAAGAGCATCCGGTAAGGAGTTTTTATTTTCAATGCAGTTATGCCTTCAACGGGTGGTTATACACGGGCACATTGGAGCCCGGTGTTGGTCCAATCATTCCAGTTATAGCCGTCACCCCAGGCATGACCAATAATTTTGCCGATGAAAGCTCGATTCGGTTTCCTTCGCAGACGCCGGTTTTTGCCGACGGCATGTGGCCGGAGACTTTCCCGCTGCCCAACAACGCCCCGTCGAGCAATTTATACGCGGGGCAGACAACTTCCGGTGACGATCAGAATCTCATGATGATGCGGATAACGATCGCCCGCCACGGCGGCAGGCCCGCTTCCGCGGCTCCCCGAAGCGTTAACACCATCCAACCGCTTCCCGGCGGCATCAACTTGGTGCTTTATGACGGACACGTGGAAAGATCGCCGCTAGAAAAACTTTGGAACTATCAATGGAGCTACCAGTGGCGCGTTCCCATTCCGCGACCGCATTAATGGTCATTGACCGGGGCGAGCACATGCCGGCAGGCGGCCTGAAGTTTTTTCAAGTTTGCCTTGGATTTTGCCTCGACGTAGCAGCGGATGAGAGGTTCGGTGCCGCTGGCTCTAAAGGCCACCCATTCTCCACCCGGAAGCAAAAACTTAAAGCCATCGGTGGCAATGAACTTTTCGACGGAAAAAGGCCCGATGCTTTGCAGACCGGAGCCCAGCCTGGCCAGCAACGCATCCTTTTTTTCAGGCGCGAATGAAACATTGATGCGGTCGGTATAAAAATCGCCGATTTTTTTGGAGAGTTCCCTGAGGATTTGGCCAAGGGACTTTTTCTCGGTGGCAACCAATTCGGCCATCAGAAGGCAGGCGAGAATGCCGTCTTTTTCCGGCACGTGGCCCTTGACACTCAAGCCGCCGGATTCTTCGCCACCAACGATGATTGGCTCGGATTCCATCAACGCGCCGATGTATTTGAAACCGACGGGCGTTTCATAGATTTTGACGCCGAACAACCCAGCGACAGCGTCCACTTGATGGGAGGAGGGCACGGTGCGGACGACCGCGCCCGTCCACCCGCGGTTCTTTTTCAAATGATAGAGCGTCAGCGTCAGAACCTGATTTGGCGTCAGCCACGTACCATCCCTGTCCACGATGCCGAAGCGGTCAGCGTCGCCGTCAAGGCCCAGACCAAGGTGGGCCTTGCCGCTACGGACAAATTTGCCGACGTCGCGCATATTTTCGGCATTAGGCTCAGGATGATGACCGCCGAAGAGGGGGTTCAATTCGTCATGAAACAAGGTGACTTTGGCGCCGGCGTTTTCGAGTAGCGTATCCAAATAACCGTGGCCGGTGCCGTAGGAAAAATCCACGGCAACTTTCAACCTGGCCTTTTTGAGCACGGAAAATTCGACGAGCTTGCGCAATTGTTTGAAGTAGTCCGGCTGGGGATTGAAGGATGGGCATTCGTAGGCGCCGATGACCGCGCCTCTGAACGAAAACTTTTCGGACTGCAGCCTGGCGATATTCGCTTCGATTTGGGAGGTAACCTCGGGAGTGGCGGGCGCGCCGTTCCAGGTTGAAAATTTCAGGCCTTGATATTCCGCCGGATTATGGCTGGCGGTAAAATTGATGCCACCGACGGCGCGGCGATGCCGAATGGCATGGGCGATAACGGGCGTGGGGGTATCGCGGTCGCACAAAAGCACCTGGAGGTCGTTGGCCGCCAGCACCTCGGCGGCGGCGATGGAGAATTCACGGGCAAGAAACCGCGTGTCGTGGCCGAGAATCAAAACCGGCTTACGGAAATGAAGGGGGGATTGTTCGTTGCGAATTTCGGCGTTCAGGTAATTGGCAATGGCCTGGACGGCTAGGCGGACGTTATCGAAAGTAAAATCGCGCGCGATGATGTCGCGCCATCCGGAAGTCCCAAATTTGATGGCAGGCATAAACAAGACGGAAGCGCGGCGTCGGGTACCGGCTTTGGGGATTAAGATTTCCAGTCGAAGGCCTTTTTCTCGAGGGCATAGATATAGCCGGCGAGGAGGACGACGACGAACGAAAGCATGGAGCCAAAGATCAAATTGCGTGTGGCGTGCTCGGCGAGCATTTCGCGATAGACGACGGCCCACGGATAGAGAAAGACAACTTCGATGTCGAAGAGGATGAAGAGCATGGCGACGAGGTAAAACTTGACGGAAAAGCGGACGTTGCCTTCGCCGATGGGGTCCTTGCCGCATTCGTAGGCTGTGTCCTTGGCGTGGGTGTGTTTGCCATACTGGCCCAGGAGGACGGAGACGAACAAGACGCCGACGGCGAAACCGATGGCCGCGACGAGCAACATCAAGACGGGAATGTATTGCGCGATTTGAGAATTCTGCAGATTTTCCATGCGGGCAATTTAGAACGGGGCATGAAAAAAGCAATGAGGAAAATGCCGCCGCGAGGCGTGGGGCGCGGCGCGTGGGAAACTCCGAAACCCAAACCGCCTGAAGGCGAAACTCCGAACGACGGGATTTTCGGACGCCTAGTGAGGAAGTTCCGCCCGCTGTACGGGCGGGGAGCGGCGCAGTGCGCCGTCCTTACCGGCATTACTTACGAGAAAGACGGGTTAATGGTGGCAGCCGCAGCCGTGGCCGCAGGAGCCCTCGGCAAAATCGGCTTCGGTGGGAACGCGGCCAAGCTCGAAGGTTTTGTTGACGTATTTCTGGATCAAGTGCTGCATCTCATGCAATTGGTCCTGGGCCTCCAAAAAGCCGCGCGCCACCGGATTTTGCAGGAGCGCGTCGCGGTGCTTCTCGAAATCGGCGATTTCCTCGCCGTTGAGGGGCTGGCCGTCGTGTTGCTTTTGATGAAGAGTTTGTCCCTTGTTGTTGACGATCTCATACTGCCCGCGCGACTGGGCGTCGGACATAAAGGCATCGATGCGGCTGCGGATGCCGGCCATCTCCGGCTGGGCGACGATGGCGGCGCAAAGTTCCTGTGTCTTTTCTTCAAGTGTCGTTGGCATAAGAATTTAACGGGCAGAATAAAACACAAATTTCCAATAAATGCAATTGACAATCCGACGGCAAATTTGAATCATCCGCACAATCCTTATGCAACCAATTCATCTGGCTTGGGTTGACTACGCCGTTTTGCTCGCCTATACGCTTTTTGTCATCAGCATCGGGTTTGCCTTGCGGCGATACCTGAAGACGTCGTCGGATTATCTGATGTCCGGACGCTCCATTCCGGCGTGGGTGACGGGGCTGGCATTCATGGCGGCGAATCTGGGCGCGCTTGAACTGGTAGGGATGGCGGCCAACGGCGCGCAATATGGGGTGGCGACCGCGCACTTTTACTGGGTGGGGGCGATTCCGGCAATGATATTCCTGGCGGTGTTTATGATGCCGTTTTATTACGGCTCGAAGGCCCGATCCGTTCCGGAATATCTCAACATGCGGTTCGATTACCGGACGCGCTGTTTCAATTCGGTGTCGTTCGCGGTCATGACGGTTTTTGCGTCGGGCATCTCGATGGATGCGCTGGCAAAACTACTCCATTTCCTTCTGAATTGGGATTATAATTTTGCGTTATTTGTGACTTCGGCGGTGGTGTTGATTTATGTTTTGAAAGGGGGCCTGACCTCGGCGATTTACACGGAAGTGCTGCAGTTTTTCATGATTGTCCTGGGATTCGCACCAGTCGTCTGGCTTGGGATGAAGGACGTTGGGGGCTGGCATACGATGGTCCAGTCGCTGCAAAAGGTTTCGACAGCGCACGGATATTCGCCGGACGCGTGGAGCAGCGCGTGGAAACCGGTGATCGCCGGGCACAGCCAAAATCCGATGGGCGTGAATCTTTTCGCCATCGTGTTTGGCCTGGGGTTTGTGCTTTCGTTTGGGTATTGGTGCACGAACTTTCTGGTGGTGCAGCGGGCGATGGCGGCGAAGGACATGACGGCGGCGCGGCGCACACCGCTGATCGCCGCGATCCCGAAAATGCTTTTCCCAGCGCTGGTGATATTGCCTGGAGTGCTGGCCGTAGCACTCACGACGATGCCGGAAAAGGACTATCGCCTGCCGCCCGTTTCAATTTCTGACTTCGGCTTCACCGCGGCGATCGCCGACATCAAAGCTGCCACGCCACAGACGGCAGACGCAGCATTCGTCAAAATAAGCAAGGACACCGGCTTAAACCTGGACCAGGGAAAAGTGGACGCGATCGTCAAGGCCAATAGCGCGAGTCCCTTGCCAGAGACCGAATTAAAGACCGAATTGCAGGATGCGGTGACGGACACTTACTACAATGGGGTGATTCTTACGCTGGTGAAGCGTTATTGTCCCTCGGGGTTGCTCGGTTTGGCGCTAACCGCACTGCTTGCCTCGTTCATGTCCGGGATGGCCGGCAACGTCACGGCTTTTAATACAATTTGGACTTACGATTTATACCAGGCCTACATTGCGCCAAACCGAAGTGACCACCACTATTTCGTCGTCGGACAGGCCACGACGGTCGTCGGCATCATCTTGAGCATTTTCTGCGCGTATTTTGCGGGCCATTATTCGAACGCGATGAACATCGTGCAACTAGTGTTCGGTTTTGTGAACGCGCCGCTTTTTGCGACGTTTTTGCTCGGGATGTTCTGGGTGCGGGCGACGGCGACGGGCGCATTTTTGGGGCTGGTGGGCGGCACGTTGACATCGGCATTGTTCCACGCCCTAACGCTGTCGGCGGGCGATGTGCCCGGAATCAAGGGCGGGTATATCTGGAGCGCGTCGGGTCAAAATGTGCCGGCGATCTGCCAATTTCCTAGCGAGATGGCGCAGAACTTTTACCTGGCCAGCTTTGCCTTCAGCGTGTGTTTCATTTTGACGATGGTGATTTCGCTGGTGACGAAACGGACGAAAACGGACGAGGAACTGAAAGGGCTGGTCTATTCCCTGACGCCCAAAATCAAAGACCACGACCAGGTATTCTGGGCGCGCCCGGCGGTTCTGGGCGTCATTCTGCTCATTGCCTGTGTCATCTTGAATATCATTTTCTGGTAAACCGTTGACAATCTGAACCTTTGGATTACAAATAAAGAAATATGGGACTCGACATACGCTGGCCAATCGGACTGATGTTTACGCTTATCGGCGTTCTGCTCACGATCGAGGGCGCGATGACCGGGCCGACCGACAAATCGCTCGGCATCAACATCAATTTAATCTGGGGCGTGGTGCTGCTGATTTTCGGCGTGTTGATGCTGCTGGGGGCAATCAGCGCC